>JAWODX010000007.1:0-4187 GCA_046483085.1 Planctomycetota bacterium | reverse complement strand
GTGGCTGGTTTGGCGGCCGGGTAATCCCGAAGACAAGCCCGCTCTGGTCGACGAGGCCTTCCGCGGCCGGGGCAGGAGCCTCACGGCCCCCGGCGCCGGCCGGCACACGCTCCGGCTGGATACCCCGCTCACGGACCTGGCGGACGCGACGCTGATCGTCACGTTCCGGATGAAGAAGAACGGCCGCCTGTACTACTACGGGCGGGCGCCCGACAACAAGCAGTGCGGCGCGCACCGGCACGAGGTGTTCCTGACGCGCGAGGCGGCGGCAGAACGGAAGGCGACCCGGCGGGCCGGATACAGCCTCTTTCCGCCGCTGAACGTCTATCACACGCACGCCGACTTCGCGGCGTGGAAGCCGCTCGGCCGGCTGTGGAGCGCGCCCGGCGGCTGGCGGCTGATGAGCGGCTACTTCTCCGAGCCCTCCATCGGCTCGGTCATGTGGCCGGGCACCGACTGGTGCATGCTGCGGACGCGGCTCGGCCTCTTCCGCCGCTACCACGGCCCCGACCGCGGCCAGCGGCTGGTCCCGCGTGACCAGGGCTACCCGGGCGGCCTCACGTTCGCCCCCGGCGATCGCGGCCTGCTCATCAGCGACGTCGTCATCTTCCGCGGCCACGACGTCGAGCCGCCCCGGACCGTCACCGGCGCCTCCCTCTCGCGCGAGGGCGGCAAGCTCGTGGTCGCGTGGAATCGCGCCGAGGACAACACCCTCACCGCCTACTACCGGGTGTACGCGGGGGCCGAGCTCGTGGCGGAGACGCACCGGCTCTCGGCGGCGCTCGACCCCGACGCCGTCGGCGGGCGCCCCCTCACCGTCGTCGCCTGCGATCTGTACGACAATTGCTCCGCACCCGCCGCACCGGCGGAGTAGCCCCTCCGGCTGCCACGGATCCCGGCGCCCCGGCCGCCGGAGGCGCTGCATCCACCGGAGCGATCGCGAGCCCGTTTCGAGAATTTATCCACATTCCGCTTGACGGCGACATGTCACCCGACGTAGAATTATGTAGAAGAGGCGGCCTACCGATCACCGAATAGAAACCAGGGGGCGTTCCGAGGGTGACGATGCCACGCGTACTGGTGGTGGACGACGATGTCCTGATCCGCAGCCTGATGGAAGAGGAGCTGCCGGACCGGGGGTTCGACGTGGAGACGGTGGAGAGCGGTTCGGCGGCGCTGGACCGGGTTCAGAAGGACACGTACGACGTGGTCCTGCTCGATCAGCTCATGCCCGGCCTGAGCGGGATCGACGTGCTGAAGGAGGTGCGGCAGGCCGCCGAGCCGCCGGAGGTCGTCTTCCTGACCGCAGACGAGTCGGTCGAGCCGGCCGTCGAGGCGATGAAAAACGGCGCGTGCGACTACATCCAGAAGCCGTGTGAGATCGACGAGCTCGAGGTGCTCCTCAAGCAGGCCGCCCACACCCACCAGCTCAACCGGGAGGTCTCGGCGCTGCGGGGCGCGTTCAACCGCGAGCAGGGCCGCCGGCTGTCGGTCCATTCGCCCCAGATGAAAGAGCTCATGCGCATTGTCAAGAAGTGTGCGCCGACCGATTCGACCGTGCTGATCCAGGGTGAGACGGGGACGGGGAAGGAGCTGGTGGCGGGCGAGATCTGCCGCCGCAGCCTGCGACACGACAAGCCCTTCATCCCCGTCAACTGCGCGGCGCTCCACGAGCAACTGCTGGAGAGCGAGCTGTTCGGGCACGAGAAAGGCGCGTTCACCAGCGCCAACGCGATGCGGCACGGCCTGTTCGAGGTCGCCGACGGCGGCACGATCTTCCTCGACGAGATCGGCGAAATGGACCCCAAGACACAGGTCAAGCTGCTCCGCGTCCTCCAGTCGGGCGAGGTCCGCCGCGTCGGCAGCAACCGGGTCCGACACGTCGATGCCCGCGTCATCGCGTCCACGAACAAGGACCTCGCCCGCGAGGCCCAGGAAGGGCGGTTCCGCGAGGACCTGTTCTATCGGCTCAGCGTGCTCACCGTGCGCGTCCCCCCGCTGCGCGAACGCACGGACGAGATCCCGCCGCTCATCGACTTCTTCCTGGCCGAGGCGGCGGCCCGACAGCGGGCCGAGCCGAAGGAGCTGGCCGACGACGCCCGCGAGGTGCTCTTGAACCACGACTGGCCGGGGAACGTGCGCGAGCTGGAGAACGTCGTCGAGCTGGCCGTGGTCCTCTCGGACCGACCGGTGATCGAGGCATCCGACCTCCCGCCGCACCTGATCACCTCAAGCCGGAGCCGCGCCCGCAGCGGCGCCCCGCTCTCGCTCGAGCAGGTCGAGATGGAGCACCTGCTCCGCGTGCTCAAAATGAACGGAGGCAACAAGCGAAAGACGGCCCGCGACCTGGGCATCGACGCCAAGACGCTCTACAACAAGCTGAAGAAGATCAACGCGAACGGGTGAGCGGCGGCGTCGTGGAAAAACTCCACACCGTGCAAAAAATCCGCCCCGCGTCGGTCATGACATCCGGCAGGACGCGGAACGGAGCCGGAACGACCCGGCCCAATCGTTTCGCAGGCAAATCGTTAGAGAAAATCCGACGCTACAGATGGGAAATGGGGCGACCTCGGCATGCCATGTGCTTTCAGAACATGGAGAGGTTGGTACAGCCACACGCAGGTGTGGCACCGTGTAAGAGTTCCGCCGGCCAGAAACAGACAACGATGCTCACCAGGAAGCTCGAGAAGCTGTTCTGCTCCAGGCTCGGGGAGATGGGCGCCGAGCTGGCTGCGGCCGTTGGCGAACTCCGGTCCGAATCCGCCAACGGCGGGGCGGTCGACCAGATCTACCAGGTCGCACACAGCCTGCACGGCGCCGGGACGATGTATGGCTTCCCCTCGGTCAGCGACGTGGGCGCCTCGCTCGAAGACATCGCCCGGGCGGTCCGCAGCGGCGACCTGTCGCTCGCGCGCGATCTGCTCGACCTCATCCAGCGCTGCGCCGACACCCTCCAGGAGGCCAGCGGACCGGCCTGCGTGACCCGCGAGCTCCAGAACAAGCTGCGCGAGCTCGCCTGGGCCTGCCAGTGTACCCTCCACGACACCGCCGCCAACGGCGCGTAGTATCCGTCGCCTCACCGGAAAGACTGCGAGGAAGCGCGGGGCACGGCCGGGCTACATGCCGGGAGTGAAGTCCTGCGACGGCTTCAGCGCCCGCAGGGCCGCCGCCAGCAGCTTCGAGGTGTTGTCCAGGTCGGTGAGCGATACGACCTCGACCGGGGTGTGCATGTACCGGTTGGGGACGCTGACCAGCGCGGTGGCGACGCCGGAACGGGTCATCTGCATCACGTTCGCATCGGTCCCGGTCGCCCGCGGCGCCCCCTCCATTTGATACGGGATCTTTTTCGCGCGGGCGGTCTCGACGAGGAGCCGGCCGAGCACCGGGTTGATGTTCGGGCCCTTGGCGATGACCGGCCCGTCGCCCAGCGAGAGGTCGCCGACGATGTTCTTGTTGATCGTCGGATAGTCCGAGGCGAACCCGACGTCGACGGCGATCCCGGCATGTGGGTCGATCCCGTAGGCGCTGGTCCGCGCCCCGCGCAGGCCGAGCTCTTCCTGGGTGGTGGCCACGCCGTAGACGCCGACCTTCGGCTTCGGCCGGCCGCGCGCCAGGCGGCGGAGCGTCTCGGCGACGGCGAACGCGCCGACGCGATCGTCGAACCCGCGTGCCGCGGCCAGGTTGTTGCGAAGCCGGCGGAACCCGGCATCGACCGTCACGTAGTCGCCCACCGCGACGACCTTCTCGGCGTCCGCCTTGTTCTTCGCCCCGATGTCGATCCAGAGCTCGTGCATCTTCGGCGGCTTGTCCTTCTTGTCCCCGTCCTTGTGCAGCAGGTGGATCGGCTTCCGGCCGATCACCCCGGGCACCTCGCCCTTCGCCCCGTAGATGGTCACCGGCTGGGCGAGGAGGAGCATCGGCTCGATCCCGCCGACCGACCCGAAGTAGATGTACCCCTCCTTCGAGATGTTCGTGATCATCATCCCGATCTCGTCACAGTGCCCGGCCAGCATGACCCGCGGCTCCGCCTCCGGGTTCAGCACGCCGATCACGTTGCCCATCACGTCGTGGCGGACCTCGTCGCAGAACGTCTCCATCCGGTCGGCGATGATCTTCCGCACCGGCCCCTCGAAGCCAGACGGGCTGGGCGCGGAAACGACCTGCTTCAGAAAGTCGAGCGATCCGGC
>JAWODX010000632.1:0-7096 GCA_046483085.1 Planctomycetota bacterium | reverse complement strand
GCAGATTCAGGTTTTATCGCTATTCAAACATACGGCATATTGCAATTTATGTCTTTTTTCATAACTCGCTTCCAAAGGTTCAGGGTAACAAACGCCTAAAAATTTGAACCACACGGTTTTTAAATGGGAATGGTTCACCACGCTGGTCTACATCCGATAAACAAGCCCTTATAAATCTTCTTTGGCTTGCTGAGGGTTCCCCGTCCTCAGCCTTGTCCCGACCGAACGGAATCGAGATCCCCACGTCCCCCAGCTCGACCGTGCAGGCGTATTCGAGGTCCGGCTCTCCGCCGGCCGGCTGGATCAGGTCGAACGCGCCGTTCCGGACCGCCACGCGTCCCGAGGGCTCGAGCGGTGCCAGCGACCTGGCGGTCGCCTCGGGCAGTCTGGCGACGACCTCCGACAGGAGAAGATTGTCGGCCTGCAGCTCCCCCTTCAGCTTCGTCATTGCGTCGGTCAGGATCAGGAGCCCGTCCGCGCCGGTCACCGAGCCGCCGAGGCACTTGCCGCTGAGTTCGCTGAACCGACAGGTGTCGCCCGACGAGATGACCGTGCCGCGCAGGTCGGTCATCGGCAGCCACCGGTCGCCCAGGGGGAGGCGTGCCGAACAGCCGTTCAGCCGGGCGGCGGCCCGCACGTCATAGGGCACGCCCTTCCGGCTCGGGGTCGAGATCGTCACGTCCAGATCGGCCGAGCCGGCGGGTCGGAGCTCACGCCATCGGCCGCGCTGCTTTTCCGGCACGGCCGCGATCAGGTCCTCGTCCAGCTCGACGTTCGTCCCGCGGATGCCCACGCGGAACGTCCTGTCCCGCGTGTTGGCCCAGCCGTCGATGGTGATCGGCGCCTGTCCGTGCCGCCCGCTGATCCGGGCGAATTCGACCCGGCCCGGGCGCACGCGGAGCAGGCCGCCGAGGTCGGTCACCCTGTACGGGAACGCCCTGTGCACCATCGTCGCCTTCTCCAGGCTGATGGCGGCGAACCAGTCGTTCCCCGGGGCCGGCTCGAACGCGCCGCGGAAGCTGATTTCCGCGTGCAGCCTGCCGCCCTCGATCCCGCACCACTGCCACCACCTGGCGGTCTGCGGATCGAATCTCGCCAGCGCCCGCTCCAGCGTCTCGTCGATCGCCAGGTCGCGGGCCCGCACAAAGAGCTCGGAGTTTCCTTTCCCGCTCAGGTCGGCCTTTCCCGAGAGGGTGACGGTCCCCGTCCCGTACCGGCCGGTGATCCCGTCCCACGAGACGAGGCCGGGGCGGAACTGGACCTGGCCGGACACGTCGGTGAGCCGCAGGGGGAACGCCTCGGGGGCCATCTCCGTCCCCTCGACGACCGCCCGCATCGTCCAGTCGTTCTCCGGGTGCCGCCCGAAGTAGCCCTTGAAATCGACCGTCACCCGGAGGTGCCCGCCCCGGATCCCGTATCGCTCCAGGTTCTTGTGGGTCGCCGGGTCGAACGTCTTCAGCGCGTGTTCGAGGTCGGCGTCGATCGGGAGCCCGCTGGCGTAGACGAACAGCTCGGACCCGCCGGCCGCGTCGGTGAACCCGACGCGGCCCGAGACGCGGACTGTGCCGCCCTTGTGCCAACCGATCAGCGGGCTGGTGATCACCATGTCGTCCAGGCTCGTGGTAAAGGCGCCGGTCACCCGGCTGAGCCGATAGGGGAACCGGGTCGGCTTGACGGTGCAGTCGCGGAGGCGGACATCGGCTCGGAGGAAGTAGGGGCGGGCCGGCGGCCGGCCGGGCCCGGCATCGACGATGACGAACCGGGACTCGACGTCCACGTCGACGCGGCCGCCCTCCAGCGCCAGGTCCCGGATCGCCCGTCGGGTCCGCTGGTTGAAGAGCCGGATGATCTCGGGGGTCGGCTCGATCCCTCGCACCTTGCCGGACAGCCGGAACGCCGGGCGGCCGTCGTGCCGCAGCGAGTGGCCCCCGAACGAGAGCAGGGCGGACCGGTAGATCCCGGTCGCCTCCGTGACCCGCACGCCGTGCCGGGTCCCCTCGATGATCGCGTCGACCTTTCGCACCGGCGACGGCAGGTCGAACGGGGTGACCGACCCGTCGCTCACGGCGAGCCGCCAGGAGAGGTCGAACGGCTCCTCCGTTGCGGCCGGGTCGCGCGGGAGGGTCAGCTCGGCGGTCAGCGAGGCGGTGCCCGACGGGGCGAGCCGGTCCCACACGGCCGCCGTCTCCTCCGGCAGAACGGCGCGCACCCGCTCGTTCAGGACGACGCGGGGGAACGACACCGCCAGGTGGCTGGCCATGCCGCGGCCGCCCAGCACGCCGCGGACGCGAAACGAGCGGAAGGCGTGGGTATCCCCCGAGCCGGTCACCGCCAGGCAGTCCTCGCCCTGCGGCGCCAGCGACAGCGCCGCGTCCGTGAACCGGACCCACGAGCCCGCCGCCTCGCCGTCTCCGCCCAACAGGTCGAGCGTGAGACCGCGGACCACGATCGGATAGTCGGGCAGCCGCGCCTCGGGCCGCTTCTCGAACAACTCCGGGTCCGTCTCCCGAAGCGACAGCTCCACGCCCTCCACGACGAGCGAGCGGGGATGAATGCGCGCCGTGAGCAGCTCGCGCAGATCGGCCGACGTCCTCACTCGGCGGATCCGGGCGACCCGGCTGCCGTCCGTCCGCCGGCGCATCGTCACCCCTTCGAGGGTGATCTCGCCCGGCCACGCCAGGCTCGCGCGATCGATCTCGGTATCGAAGGGGAATTGCTGTTCGAGTGCCGCCGTGGCGATGCGCTCCAGCCGCAGTGACACGGACCGCACCGCGATCACCGCCGCCACGACCAGGAGCACGAGCAGCAGGCCGAACGCGAGCAGCAGGCGCCGCCGCCAGCGGCCGCCGGACCCGCCCGCCTTGTCCCCGCCTCGTTTCGACATAGCCCACGTACTCCGGCTGCAACTTCCGAATCATACTATCCTACACCATCGGCGGAAGCCTCGCCAGAGAGAATGACGAATCTCGGGGGGAGGGGTGCGTCAACGGATTCTGGTAACGCGTCGGTCTCGGGGGGACATGACCGGAACGCAAAGGCGTTCCGGATCGCGTCCCCCGACCGGACACGCAGCGGGCAGCAGAACGTCAGTTGCGCTTCTCGTGGAGCATGCGGAGCGCGTTGTCGCCAAAAATAGCCTGGCGCCAGCGCTTGGGGACCTTGAGCGCGTCGCAGAGGTGGACGTAGTCGTTGTACACGTCCTCCATCCAGTCGTTCGACACGTCGGTCCCGTACAGGATCTTCCGATAGGGATGCTTCTTCTTGTGCCCCTTGTAGGGGTGGTCGCCGCGGTGCCACCAGAAGAGCCGGTCGATGAACTCGGGCGTCTTCTTCTTCAGGGTCGAGCCGCTGAGGTCGAACCACAGGTTGGCGTTCCACCGGGCGGACATCGAGGCCTCCTCATACCACGGGTTGCCGAGGTGGGCGCCGTGGACGTGGAGCTTCGGGAACGCGCGGCAGATGGCGTCGAGATAGATCGGGCGCATCCGGTTCGAGTTCACGTCGAAGCCCGCGTCGCTCCGGCCCACGATCCCCAGGTGGAAGAGGATCGGCATCTTGAGCTCGGCCGCCGTCTCGTAGAGCGGCCAGTACGAATGATCGTCGTAGTTCTTCCGCGTGATGATCACCTTGAACCCGACGAACCCCATGTCCTTGAACCGCTCGATGTCGCTCGGCTTGTGGGTGTCGGGCAGGAGCCGGGCGAACGGGATGAGCCGGTCGGCGTGTGCTTTCGCCGCCTTGAGCAGCTTCTCGTCCGGCTTCTCCATCGACCGGTTCGTATTGAACACGATCGCCTTGTCCGTCCCCACCTTGTCACACGCCTTGAGCAGCCCGTTGACGTGCTTCGCGCTCCCGTTCGAGTGCACGTGTGCGTCGATCTGCATGACCCTCCTCCTTCTTTCGTGAGTCCTACAGGACCTATCTGACCTGTGTCACAACTCGATCCGCGTCGCTGGCCCTTCGGCGAAGGCCTCGAAAATGCGGGTGACCTGCCGGGCCTGTTCCAGCGTCCCTTTCTCCAGCGGCCGGTCGTCCAGGATCGCCCGGGCGAACTCGGCCACCTCGTTGTAGTAGCCGAGCAGGAACAGCCCCTTGTTGTAGAGCTGGCCGAGCGAGAACTCCGGCTCCCAGCAGCCGGTCGCCTCGTCCGGCGAGCCCGTGAAATAGTCGGGCGCCGAGCCGTATCCCTCACCGGCCCGGTACGGCGGGTTGCGATGGTACATCACGCGGAGCCCGTTGTCTACGACGACGTGGTGCCCGTTTTCGCCGACGATCGTGGTGCGCTCCATCCCGGCGTTGCGCGAGGCCCCGAACGTCAGCGCCAGGCCCGCCACGGCGCCGGACGCGAATGTGAACATCGCGTTCGCCGAGCCGGCCGGGCTCCGCTCGTAATGGAGCGTCGCCGGCATGCCCAACAGGTAGATCATCAGCGACGCCGGATGACACAGGTGGTCGAGAAACCAGCGGACGGCGCGGACATTCTCGCCGCCCAGATACCGCTCGAACGCGCCCGCGTCCGGGACGTACTGGGGATATTGGAGGAGGACGAGCGACGGGCTCCCGAAGCCCGGGCGGGCCGCCAGCTCCTTCGCCTTCTCGTTGGCGGGGAAAAACATCTTCTTCATGCCCACCAGGACGCGCTTCCCCGCCTTCTCGGCGGCCGCCTCGATCGCGTCGATCTCGGCGCAGGTCGCCGCCGGCGGCTTCTCCATCCACACGTGACAGCCGGCCTCCAGACACTGGTTCGCCAGCCCCGGGTAGAGCGGTCGGCCGGAGTCGTCGTACCCGACCACGATGAACACCGCGTCGAGCTCCTCGGCCTCCAGCATGTCCGCGGCGTCGGCATAGGATCGCTCCGCCCCGAACGCCCGCGCGAACGCCCGGGCGTTCTCCACCCGGCGGTCGCAGGTGGCGACCAGCCGGACCGGCGCGAACTGGAACGTGGGATAGATGTTGCGGAACGCGTGCGACCCGCAGCCGATGAACCCGGCCCGGACCTCCGGCTCGCCCGACACGTCCCCGCGAAACCCGATATGCACTGCCCTGCTCTCGCTTCGGTCGCTGTCATCATAGTCCCGCCATATCCCCCGCGCAAGGCCCGGCGGACATTCCCTCCCGCTGCACCGAGCAGGCCACCGCCGTCCCGCTTCCGCCCGGCCGTGAACGCATGGCTCTCTCCGCTCGCCAACCCGTGCCGCCGACCCAGATGTGAATAGCGCACGTGCGCTATCGAGATTGGGCCTTCTTCGGGATGGCGACCTGTTGTGTGGGGTTTTCATCCCGGGGCGCCGAGGTGCCCGCGGCCCTACATTCCTGTAGGTCGCTGAGGGGCATCCTACGCAAATGTAGGCGCCCCGCGGCCGGGGGGCCGAGCCATTCTGTTGTAACCCTCGCTTAAAATGTGACTTATGATTTGTGGATTCAACTGGCACAGGATTTGCTCTGACCTCTGACCGTGGGCGGTGGGCGACCTGGCCGCTGCCCGGTCAGCAACACTTCTGGCTGGAGGAGATGGCGATGGCGGACGAAGCGGCCGAAGAAATCCTGCGGACGGTTCACGACAAGAAGGTGAAATTCATCCGCCTCTGGTTCACCGACGTGCTCGGCGTCCTCAAGAGCTTCGCCATCACGGCCGAGGAGCTCGAGAGCGCGCTGGAGAGCGGGATGGGCTTCGACGGGTCCTCGATCGAGGGGTTCGCCCGGATCGAAGAGAGCGACATGATCGCGAAGCCGGACCCGAGCACGTTCGTCATCCTGCCCTGGCGCCCGAACGAGGGGGCCGGCGTGGCCCGGATGATCTGCGACATCTTCGAGCCCGACGGCACCCCCTACGACGGGTGTCCCCGACACGCGCTCCGGCGCGTGCTGCGAACGGCCGCCGAGAGCGGCTACATGTTCTGCGTCGGCCCGGAACTCGAGTACTTCTACTTCAAGACCGCCGGCCCGAAGCCGGAGACGCTCGACGCCGGCGGCTATTTCGACTTGACGCCGCTCGACGTGGCGAGCGACTGGCGCCGCGAGACCGTGCTCACCCTCGAGAAGATGGGCATCCCGGTCGAGTACAGCCACCACGAGGTCGCACCGAGCCAGCACGAGATCGACCTCCGGTACGACGAGGCGCTGCGCATGGCCGACAAGGCGATGACCTACCGCCTGGTCGTCAAGGAGGTGGCGATCCGGAACGGGGTGTACGCGACGTTCATGCCCAAGCCGATCTTCGCGGAGAACGGGAGCGGGATGCACACGCACATGTCGCTGTTCAAGGGCGACCGGAACGCGTTCTTCGACGGCGACGCGGAGTATCACCTGTCCGCCACGGCCCGCGGGTTCATCGCCGGGCTGCTCGCCCACGCCCGCGAGCTCTGCTCCGTGGTCGCCCAGTGGGTCAACTCGTACAAGCGCCTGGTGCCCGGCTACGAGGCCCCGGTCTACATCTCGTGGGCGCGCCGCAACCGCTCGGCGCTCGTGCGGGTCCCCATGTACAAGCCGGGGAAGGAGAAGGCGACGCGGGCCGAGTTCCGATGCCCCGACCCGGCCTGCAACCCGTACCTCGCGTTCGCCGTCATGCTCGCGGCCGGGCTGAAGGGCATCGAAGAGGGCTACGAGCTGCCGGCGCCCGTCGAGGAGGACATCTTCGAGATGAGCGTCGAGGAGCGCGAGCGACGCGGCATCGAGTGCCTGCCCAACAACCTCGACGAGGCCATCAGCGAGACGGCGCGAAGCGAGCTCGTCCGCGCGGCGCTCGGCGACCACATCTTCGAGAAGTTCATCGCCAACAAGCGGATCGAGTGGGACAACTACCGGACCCACGTCAGCCAGTACGAGCTCGAAGAGTACCTGCCCATCCTGTAGTAGACGCTCCCGACCATCGGTGGGGCAGGCATTCTTGCCTGCCAGGCGACGGACAGGAATGTCCGCCCCACCGCCTGAGATCGTTTCGGGGGCGGGGGCGAGGAGCGAACGGATGATCCATCGTGAGCCGGGCCGCGAGGACCGACCTGGTCGACGCATTTGCCATGTCCCCTGGCGCGATCACAGATTGTAGCCGAGGTCCATGACCTCGGCCCTTCTCCGGCCTCATGGAGGCCGGCTACAG
>JAWODX010000626.1:0-10581 GCA_046483085.1 Planctomycetota bacterium | reverse complement strand
CATATTTCAGGAGCAAGGCTCTCGAGGAATTGCCTTGGGCGACTACGAAGAGAGGGATCAATAAAGAGTCGCGCATTTATCGGAAAGCGCTATCTGAAATGCAAGTCATGGCGAGGCCTGTGCTCAATTTCCTGACCAATATGTACCCTAGTGACGTAGAGCCAGAGGGCCGACCGGAGCGGGAGGCTCTTAATGAGGCCAAGTCCGTACCCGTAGACAAACTGGAAAAGAAGAAGGCCCCGTTCGAAGCGAAACCGAAGAGAAAGCCTAGGCCTAAAACAGTCAGCGTACAGTTCCGTCGGCCGGTCGAGGATATTGAGAAAATTCGGAAGAGACTCTCCAAAAAACATATGAGTGCAAAGGCCGCCGGTGCCTACTGCATGGACTACTTCCTGAAAAGGGAATGTCGATGAGGTCAAGCGGGCTCGCGGAGAGCTTCAGAAAGGTCAACTACCTCATTCGACCATCGAAGCAGGTAGAGCGCATGCTCTTTGTCGATGTCGCGCACCGGTTAGTGGGCGCGGGGTACGACGTCCCGAACTACACCTACGTGGGCCTAGGGTCCGTCTACTACGCAGACTTTGTACTATTCCATAAGTACCTTGGAATGAAGAACATGATCTGCGCGGAGGCAGCTCCGATTCCGAAGCGCATGAAGTTTAATAAGCCGTACGGGTTCATAGACCTTCGAATGCGCCCCATCTCTGAACTCATCCCTGAGCTTTGCCCGGAAGCGCCGCACTTTGTTTGGCTCGACTACGATGCGCCCCTCTCTCCGGAAATCGTACAGGATGTCTCGGGCATGCTCGCCGTGCTTTGCCCCGGTAGCTTGCTACTGGTGACTGTAGAGGCTGAAATCGAACTGGAGATGGACCCTGTACAATTGGAGGCCGAAGACGTACCCCCTGCCGAGTATTTCGAAGAAATCCTTGAGGAGCACCGGGCGGTGTTCGGTCGCTTTGTCCCTCGGGAGATCCAACTGCGCGACCTGGCCCGAAACCAATACCCTACATTGCTGGCGAAGATTCTGCGCGCGGTAATCCAGAAGTGTCTCATCAGCCGCGAACCTGCGTTGGAGTTTCACCAGCTCTTCAACTTCCGATACCGCGATACAAAGCAGATGTTCACGCTCGGCGGATTGCTAACTCCGCCCGATTCAAGAGACTCTCTTGCCTCGACTCACATACTGGATCTCGACTTCGTGCAAGAGGGCGAAGAGCCCTTGGAAATCTCGGTTCCCCCATTAACTCCCCGCGAAAAGCGCTGGCTGGACAGCCAGATTAAGCGGGACGGGCTACGCGAGCCCCGCGAGCCGGTGTTCGAACTGGACAGGGCCCATCTGCTGAATTACGCCAAGTATTATCGCCACTACCCGACATTTTTCGAGGCGGTTTTGTGAGACTCGGGGTTGAGTCTGTCTGCCACGCTCTCCCACCAGCACCGTACAACGGCATCAGAACTCCGCGCTCTTCGGGGTGCGCGGATAGGGGATGACGTCGCGGATGTTGGCCATGCCGGTGACGAACTGGACGACGCGCTCGAAGCCGAGCCCGAAGCCGGCGTGCGGCACGGTCCCGTACCGCCGCAGATCGAGGTACCACCAGTAGTCGTCGGCGTTCAGGCCGCACTCGTCGATCCGCCGGAGCAGGACGTCCTTGCGCTCTTCGCGCTGGCTGCCGCCGATGATCTCGCCGGTCTTCGGGACGAGCACGTCCATTGCCGCCACCGTCCGCCCGTCGTCGTTCAGCCGCATGTAGAACGCCTTGATGTCCTTGGGATAGTCGCGGACGATGACCGGCCGCTCGAAGTGGGTCTCGGTCAGGTAGCGCTCGTGCTCGGTCTGGAGGTCGGCGCCCCACTCGACGGGGAACTCGAACGACTCGCCGGACGCGGCGAGGATGTCGACGGCGTCGGTGTAGGTGATCCGCTCGAACTCGCTCCCGACGATGTGCTGGAGGGTCTCGACGGCGGTCTCGTCGATCCACTCCTCGAAGAACGCCATGTCGTCGGGGCAGCGGTCGAGGGCGGCCCGGAAGAGGTGCTTCGTGTATTCCTCGGCGAGGTCCATGTCGCCGGCGATGTCGCAGAACGCCATCTCGGGCTCGATCATCCAGAACTCGGCCAGGTGGCGGGCGGTGTGCGAGTCTTCGGCGCGGAAGGTGGGGCCGAAGGTGTAGACGTTGGTGAGTGCGCAGGCGTAGGTCTCGGCGGAGAGCTGGCCGCTGACGGTGAGCGCGGCCCGGCGGCCGAAGAAGTCCGCCGCGTAGTCGACCTTCCCGTCGGCGTCGGTGGGCAGCTCGTCGAGGTCGAGGGCGGAGACAGTGAACATCTCGCCGGCGCCCTCGCAGTCGCTCGCCGTGATGATCGGCGAGTGGAGGTAGAGGAACCCGCGGTCCTGGAAGAACTCGTGCGTGGCCGCGGCCAGGCAGTTCCGGACGCGGGTCACCGCGCCGAACGTGTTCGACCGCGCCCGCAGGTGGGCGACCTCGCGGAGATACTCCATCGTGTGGCGCTTCTTCGCGAGCGGGTACGTCTCGGGGTCCTCGACCCGGCCGAGGACCTCGACCTCGTCGGCGCCGACCTCGACCGCCTGGCCCCTGCCCGGCGACTCCCGGAGCTCGCCGGTGATCCGGACGCAGCAGCCTGTCGAGAGGCGCAGCACGTCCGACTCGTAGTTCGGCAGCTCGTCGCCCGCGACGACCTGGATCCCCGCCAGGCACGAGCCGTCGTTCACCTCGATGAACGAGAACCCGCCCTTCGAGTCGCGGCGCGTTCGCACCCAGCCCTTGACGATGACCCGGGCGCCGAAATCGCGCCGCTCGAGCAGCCGCTTGATCCGGTCATCCGGTCCGATCACCTGCATGTGAAGCCCTCGATGAAGTGGAACGAACGGACGCGATGGTAGCAGGCACCCGAGTCGGGGTCAACCCGGCACCGGTCGGAGGCATTTGCCATGTCCAGTGTGATCAAGCTGGCGTGACTGTAGCCGGCCTCCATGAGGCCGGAGAAGGGCCGAGATCATGGACCGCGGCTACAATTTGTGATCGCACCACGGGACATGGCAAATGCCTCGGTCGCGCCAGGCAAGGGTATTTGAAGGGAATTCCGCTCGAATGTTCGCCTGGCCGTGGGTTCCCGAGACCGAGACCCGGACTCCCAGGACCTCCGCCATCAGCTCCCGGAGCCTGTGAAGGGCAAGCTGCAGCGCGGTAGACCGGTCAATATCAAGTTCCCAGCCGGGAGGCGGGTGAACCGTATCCAGACGGTGAGGGAACTTGATCGTGAGGACGCCACCGGAACCCCGGTCAACGAACGTCCCGCGCATGAGGATCATGCCCAGGATGTACGCGACATCTTCATCGATGTAATCCGTGTGGTGCAGATACCGCAAGCGCGCCCCCTCACTCCCGCATCTTTCGCATGATCAGAAGATACTCGTGTACCTTGTTGATTCGGAAGACCGAGGGATACCCCAAGGGCCGGATGTTGTTGTATTCGGGCTTGCGATCCCAGATGATCACGTCGTCCCAGATGAACTCCGTTGACTCGGTGAGCGCCGTGGCAAGGTCGCTGTGATACGGGAAAAACACCGCCTTCTTGCGCAGGTCCATCACGTTGATCACGCAATAATGGCCCGTCTTCAAGACATCGCATACCCCTTGGAACACCTTGACCAGTTCATCGAGAAACCCTCTGTAGTCGTCAATGAGTGAAAGGTCTCCCTGTTCCTTGCCATAATCACGGCTCTTCTTGCCGTCGGCCGTGCGCTTGCGCGACAGGATGTCCCAGTATGGCGGCGACGTGACGCAAATGTCGACCGACTCCGGTTCCAGATGGTCGCGTACGTTCCGTGCATCATCGACGATAATCTTGCACCCCGCCCGCGCCGCCTCGTCCTCGTGCAAGTCCCGCGCTGTCTCGAGCGGCAATTGGGACAGCCGTTGCCTGGCAAGAGCGGCGTACTTGTGCGACACTTCAAACCCGATCCCCAGCTTCCCCATCTCCCGCGCGGCGAGCAGCGCGGACCCTGAACCCATAAACGGATCGAGGACCACCCTTTCATCGCCTCGGGTGAAGCTCTCGAGGATGCGCCGCACGAGCATCGTGGGGAACAGGGCAGGATGCTTCAGCCGCCGTTCCTCCTGGGTCTTCCGGATGTCATCCCAGACGCTGATCGAGTTCTTCTGCCATTGCTTTCCGTCCAGATCGTTCGCCCGCTTTCGCTTCTTGCGCGGACGATCCCCGGCCTTCTTGTGCGGCTCGAACAGCCCCGTCTTTTCACGCACTTCGTCTGGCACGGAGGGAACCCCTCCTGAGAGTGATGGCCTTGAGTTCAAAGCATAAGCGGGCGCATCGAAGAGTCAAGCTGTGCACCCAATCGCAGCAACGCGCGTAGAAGTGGACCGTCGTTTCGCCCGGGCCAGGTGTCTCGGTTGCCGGGCCGGCAGCATGCTACCAGTTGCGCCGCATCCGGTCAACGGCAGCCGGAATGAGGCATTTGCCATGTCCCCTGGTGCGATCACAAATTGTAGCCGAGGTCCATGACCTCGGCCCTTTTCCGGCCTCATGGAGGCCGGCTACAGTCACGCCAGCTTGATCACACTGGACATGGCAAATGCCTCGAATGAGCCGGCGGGGTGGACTCCCCCGCCCTGGACGGCGTCGCACCCAGGCTCCCTCATCGACGGGCCGCCGGCCCCGAAGGAGTTCGCGGCGGCCGGGCGTGCGGGAAGCCTATTGACTCTGCTCCCATGCGCTGCTAATATCTGCGCAAGAAAGGAGGAGAGGCATGCGCATGAAATGGAGTCGTGAGCTGGTACGGGCGCGCATTGCACGCGGTCTGGTGGTGGCGGTGGCGGTGATGGCGGTGGTCGGGCTTGCGGGCTGTGTTCGTCCGCCGAAACGGCGGGATATGCCGGCGCCCGAGACGACGCTCGGCGTGATCGGCGAGTCGACCTGGCACTACGGCGCCATCGACGACTATTTCGAGACCGGCGGCGCCGGTACGATCGCCCAGGGCCTGCTGGTCTACCCCGCCGACTGGGTGCTCGACGTCGGCGTCCGTCTGCCGAAGGCGATCGTCTACGACCTGCCCGTTGCCGCGTGGGAAGGGACGTTCGGCACCGGCGAACCGGAGGAGGCGGCGCTCGGCCGGTACACGCCCGTCGCCGCGCCGGTCCTGCTGCCGGCCAACTATGCCAGGGCCTACTTCGGCGGCCTGTGGGAACAGATTCGCAATCGGCCGATCGAAAGCGGCATGCACGTCTTCAGCGGGTGGTTGTTCTACGAGATTGTCGTGCAGCGGGGCGGCACGGGCGGCCAGGGCTGCCCCCCGAATGGGAACAACGGGTACCCGTACGAGTAACAGGCCGGACGTCACCCAGCGGTTGCGGGCGAAGATCGTAAGTGGTCAGCCGCGGTGCGGCTGTCTCCGTGCCGCGCCTCAGCCGAGCCGGATGTGTGGCGAACAAGACGCTGTCACCACCACCGGCGGCTGTAGTCGCGGAACTCCTGCTCGACGGGCGGCAGGCGCCCCGCCTCCTTGGGCAGGATGAGCTGCTCCCCGACCGCTTCCAGCCGGGCCAGCGCCCAGTAGTGCGAGCCCTCGAACGCCGTCCACTGCTCCGGGACGTCCGCCCGGAGTTCGGCCAGCTTGCGGCCAAGGAACGACGCCATCCCCCGGCGGACCAGCTCGCCCTTCTCCGCGTCGCCCGCCGGGTGCTCGAAGTCGAGCAGGGGGATCATCGCCGGATAGCTCTCGGCCGAGTGCGGCTGCCCGTGCACCAGCACCAGCGGCCGGATGTTCCCCGACTGGATCACGGCCGTGTTGTACCGCGCACAGATCAGGTCGCGCGGGGTCAGCGCCAGCACGGCCAGCGTCACCCAGAACGCGACCAGGTACCGGCGGATCAGCCAGACGGTGTTCTTCGACCGATGTACCTTCCACACCATGAGCCCGAGGCCCGCCGCCACGAGCACCACGCCGACGATCCCGACGATCCGCAGCCGCGTCAGACCGTTGTACCCGATGTACATCTGCAGCCGCCGGAGGGCGCCGACCGCCAGCACCCCGTTCTGCAGCGCCCACACGTCGGCCAGCCCGCGGATGACCCGCCGCCGCGGGTGAAAATTCAGCCCGCCCCGAAACACCACCCCGATCACCACCGTGCTCAGCACCAGGCCGGTGGTCAGCCAGGCGCAGCCCCGGTGTGAGTACTCGGAATACGAGATGCCGGCGGGCAGCTCCGCCTTCAGGTACAGGTAGCTCGCGTCGACGGCGTTGAACGCGAGGAAGAGAACGTTGACGGCGATGAGGGTGGTGAGGGCCGCGGCACAGTCGCCCCGCTCGGCCTCCTCGCCCGGCGTCAGGTCCTCGCTCAGGCCGGTGAGCAGCTCGGCCAGCCACGGCCTCACCACCGGCCGCACCAACGCGGCGAACACCATCAGCCAGACGAACCACGTGAACATGCGCGGGACGGTGAACAGGTCGCCCAGCCACTCGGTCAGCTCGGCCGAGACCCGGTTCGCCCAGTGCTCGACCACCGGGTTCGCCGCCACGAAGATGAGCAGGAAGAGGAAGACGACGACGAGCGGCATGAGGATGACCCGCGCCGGAATCCCCCGGCCGCCGCCCCCGCGCCCCTCGCCCGGCGCCTCCTCCACGTCGCCGTAGCCGAGGCAGCGCAGCCCGTGCCCGAGCAGCCGGGCCGGCGCAAAGAGGAGCGTCCAGGGGATCGCCCAGATCACCTCCGTCACCCGCCACTCGGGCTGGTGCAGCCTGACCGCGAACGCGACGAGCGCCAGCCAGCCGACGAACCCGCGCAGCCAGCCGCCGAGCTGCCAGGCCGACGCCGCCGCGATCAGGATCAGGACCAGCATCAGGCCCGGGCTCGCACGCCGCGCCCGTTTGCCCGCCGCCGCCATCAGCCCGAGCATCGCCACCAGGAGCAGCACCCCCGACCCGACGCCCCCCGGGTGCTCGTACAGGCAGACGTCGGCGGCGACGGTCAGCAGGATGATGACCCCCGTCTGCCACGCCCGCAGCGGCAGCCCGAGCACGTAGTTCGCACAGCCCGCCGGCGAGGCGGCCGCCTCCTGCGCGGCGGTCACGGCGGCCGGCTCCGGGCCCGCGTCCTCGCGCGGCCCCGGCTCGGCCGTGACGGCCTGGTCCTGCTCGGGCTCGGCCGCCGCGTCCCGGTCTTCACCGGGTTCCGCGTCACGTCCCGTCTGATCCCGAGGCATGATGATCCTCCCGCTCCTCCGTGGCGACCGGTGGATGGCCCACGGAGAATTATAGGAAGAGAGGCTCGCGCGGCACAAGCATGAACTGCGGCGTTGCGGCGGTGCTCGAAACCGACGGAATCCGCGGGCCGCTTCCTTGCCGCCGCGGCCAGGCGCTGTCACGTCGGCTCGTGCTCGTACTCCTGCTCGGCTCCCGTTATTTTCGACGACAACGCGCGGGCCCCCCTCCCTGGCAGAGCTCATCTTTCCCCGTATCTTCTGGGTTCCCGCCCTCGTTCCGGGGATCGCGCGCGGACGGGGCCTGGAAGCCCCGAAGGGGCGCGATGTGACAGCCCGGGGCAACGCTCCGGGAACCGCAGGAGCGTTCGCTCCTCGGGAAGGCCCGTGAACAGGCCTGAACGGCGCCTGCCTCCGTGCCAGGCTGGGGATGGGTCGGCCGGGCCGCATCTTGACGGGCGGCGCAGAGACGGCTAGGATAAATGGACCGGGTCCGGCGCCGGCTGGGTGATGTCGGACCGGATGGGTCTCTGGCAGGGAAGGAGGTCGAGGATGCGAGGACGGATCACTGGCGGTCTCCTGGCCGTGGCGCTGGTGGCGGCGGGGACGACGGGCGCGGCGACGCTGACGCTGAACCCGACGCGGGACACGAAGATCACCGGCCACCGGCAGGAAATGGAGTACAACAGCGGGAAGGCGACCCGCCTGCGGACGGTCGCCATCCAGCGCGCCTCCGCCGAGTTCACCGTGCTCGATTTCGACGAGGAGGCGCTGGTCGGTTTTCTGAAGGAGCAGAAGGGGAAGGAGATCGCGGGGAAGCTCGTCCTGACCGTCCGGCAGGTCCAGGGGCCGAAGGCGAAGATCGAGGTGTGCGCGCTGGACTCGGCGAACGACTGGAAGGAGGGGCGGGGCTCGCTGAGCGAGGCGGAGAAGGGCGAGGCGACCGCGCTCATGGCCCAGCACGAGGTGAAGAAGTGGGCGACGGCCGACGGGGTGGAGGTGGGCCGGTTCAAGGAGCTCATCTACGACAAGGCGACCGGGAAGGTCAAGACGCTGCTGAACGGCAAGTCGGTCGAGGTGGACAAGCAGGACCGGCTGAAGAAGGTCGAGATCGAGCTGGACGGCAAGCTGCTGGCGCACCTGGCGGCCGACGGGAACTGCCGCGGCCTGGTCCTCTTTCACAGGACCCAGGGGACGAAGGCCGACTTCTTCAGCCGCGAACAGGCCCAGCACAAACCGCTGCTCGTGGTCACGGCGAAGTAGCCGCCGGCGGCTCCGGCCGGGGCCGGTCCTCCGCCTCGAGCCACTCGTAGAGCTGGTAGCGTTCCCGTGACAGGCCCATCGCCTCGTACGCGGCCTGGGCGACGCGGTTGCGCCTGTCCACGTACAGCCGCAATCCCTTCAGACCGTCCGACCGCTGGACCCGCCGCTTGAGATGCAGGAAGAGGGCGCGGAAGACGCCCCGCCGTCGGGCCGGGGGGACGACGTAGAGCGAGTGGATCCAGAGCACGATCCCGTTCCGCCAGTCGCTCCATTCGGGCAGGACGAGGGTCGAGGCGACGACCTCGCCGTCGAGCTCGGCCAGCCAGTACGCGCCTTTCGACGGGTCGTCGAAGACGGCCTGCACGCCGCGCTCGACCGTCGCCGGATCGAGTTCCATCCCCTCGGTCTCGCGCGCCATGCGGACCTGGAAGCCGACGATGGTGGATGCGTCCCTGGGGCGGGCGCGGCGTATCTCGATCATGGCGGGACCGAGCGCGGGCGTCCGGTCGGGGTCGGGGGTCATTCGACGACGGGTTTTTTCTGGCCGTATCGCTCGTAGTGGACGAGCTCGTCGAGCGGGGTCTTCGGGGCCATCTCGCCGGGCTCGGCCTCGTGGCCGACGGGCAGGAGGACGAGGAGCCGCTTGTCCGCGGGAACGCCGAGCTGCTCCTTGAGCCACGACTCGTGCCGGCGCAGGGTGCCTTCGACCCAGACGGACGCATAGCCGAGGCCGGTGATGGCGAGCAGCATGTTCTCGACGCAGGCGGCGCAGTCTTCGACCCAGTAGCTCCCGCCGCTCGGCGTCTCGCCCGGGGTCATCACCACCCCGATGACGACGGGCACGTTGTCGAACGAGTCCTGGACGCGGTTGAGCTGGGCGATCACGTCGGGGTCGCGGACCACGACGAACTCCTTGTTCTGGAGGTTGTATCCGGAGGGCGCGCGCCGGCCGGCCTGGAGGATCCTTTCCACGTCGCGGTCCGGGACCTCTCCCGGACGGAACTGCCTCACACTGTGGCGCCGGGCGATCGCCTCCAAGACATCCATCGCGTCCTCCTTTCGTCAGTCCCCGCCGGTCTTGTCCTCTTTCTCGGGTTTCGTCTTCGGCGCCGGCTCGTCCGGCTCCTTGAGCTGGCGGAGGAGGAAGCGGAGGAACCGGGGCGATTCGAAGAACATGGGGGTGGGCTCGTGCCGCTCGCCGCGCAGGATGACGGCGTCGCCGTCACCGCCGAGTTCGCGATACCGGAGCACGAGGGGGAGCGTGTGGTTCTCGGCCGGAACGACCCGGTCGCGCCCCCCGTGGATGTGCATGATCTCGACGCCGGCCTCGACCAGGCCCTTCAGCCGGTCGGGCGGGTTGTGTTCCTTCAGGTGCTCCTTGAGCTGTTTGAGGTTTTCTTTGAGGTGATCCTCGAGCTCGGGCAGCGCCAGCTTTCGCTCGTCCTTCCCGGCGAGGTTGTAGACGCGGGCGAAGAACGGGCTCGGCTCGATCCGGCAGATGGGATAGATCCCGGCGATGCTGCTCACCTTGTCCGGGTGGTCGGCCGCCCAGTTGTACGCCATCAGCCCGCCCAGCCCCTCGGCCAGGAGGTTCGCCCTGGGCTTCAGGTTGAACCGCTCGGTCGCGGCGCGGTAGAAATGGGTGTAGAGTTTGCGGCCGGCGAGGTTGCCCCAGGAGTGGTCGACGTCGACCCCGGCGATTACCCCGCCCGCGCCCAGGATCCGCTTGAAATACCAGGAATGCCATTCGTTCGGATAGCGGTGCTGGAGGGTCGGGGCGAACCAGAACCACGGGTGCTGCTTCTTGCCGATGAACGCCTTGAGATCGATCTCGGCCAGGTCGTCGCCGGACGCCGCCTCCAGGGGCAACAGAACGAAGCAGCGCTGTGAGAAGCCCTTCCCCCGCATGCGGAAGTCGAGGCGGAGGTGGCCGTAGTCGACCGACCGGCTCATCCGGCCCAGCCTCGCCTCGGGCTCGGCCGGCTGTGCCGCGGCGGCCGGCAGCGCCAGGGCTGCGATTGCGATCACGAACCATCTTGTCACGGCTCTCATCGGATCGGCCTCCTCCCGAGCAGCGGC
>JAWODX010000606.1:0-3176 GCA_046483085.1 Planctomycetota bacterium | reverse complement strand
CTGCTGCCCCCGGCTGATCTGCTCGGGCGCATGGAACGCGAGGTGGCCGGCGAGGTCGCCGCTGAGCTCGAGGCCGAGCGGACGGGCCGGGCCATCGCCGCGGCACGAGCCGCCGGCCCCGCCGGCAGGCCGATGCGAACCCCGGCCGAACCGGACGCCGAGCTGGAGCGGCTCCGCCTCCGCTTCTTCCGGATCGAACGCGAACTCCTGCAGGGCGACACGGGCGCGGCGCGCCAGCTCGAACTGCGCGACGAGCTGCGCCGGCTCGCCCGCACGATGGCCGAGAAGGGCGCCGGGCCCGACCTGACCGAGGCGATCCGCCGGACCGCGCGGTCGCTCCAGGAGGGCAACGACGACGAGACCGTCTCCGCGCTTCGCGCCGCCCAGGAGGAACTCGATCGCATGGCGAATGCGCTGGCGGACGGCGACGAGCGGGCCGGGCACGAGGCCGAGCTGGCGCAGCGACTGCGGGCCGCGATGACCGAATCGCCGGCCCGCGAGCCGGCCGGGCCGCGCCCGAAGCCGGCCGAGGACGCGGACGATCTGCTCGAGCTGGCCCCGGTCGCCACGCCGCCCGAGCCGAGACAGGCCGACGGCGGGATCGTCTATCACGGCATCACGACCGGCGCCGACCCGGCCACCGCGACCCGCACACACGAGGATGCCCGCGGCGCCGCCCTGCGCGAGATCAGCGAGGGGCGGGTCCCCGCCGGCTACGCCCGCCTGGTCCGAGATTACTTCGACGCGGTCCAGCCGGCCGGGCGATAGGCGCCGGCCGCCCGGCCTCTCCATGTCATAAGGAGGCGGAGCCGGATGAACGCGAAACTGAGCGAGTTCCTGCGGGCCGGCGCTGCGGCCGCCGTCCTCGGACTGGCGGCGTGGACCGCGCCCGCGCGGGGCGGGGAGACCGTCTACTTCAAGCCGGGCCGATGGGTCCGGCTGCCCGAGGGGACCGGCCGGCATCTGATCGCGCCGGGGACCGCCACCGTCGTCGAGGACGACCGGGCCGAGGCCCAGTACGCGCTGCCCATGACGGACCTCTGGGCGCCGGAGACGGATGCGTTCGAGGTGGAGCCGGTGCCGGCCGGGGCGCTGCTCGTGGCGGAGCTGAACCGGTCGCCGAAGTCGGGCCTGCCGGCCGAGGGCGTCCGCTCCGCGCTGCCCGCCGGCTCGGCGGTCATCGCCCTGGACGGCGTGCGGGAGCGCGTGCCCGATTCGGTCGATCTCGTCGTTTCGTACTATTTCAGCGAGGGGAAGCTGACCGCGCGGGAGCGGGCCGCCCTGGTGCGGTTCGTGCGCCGGGGCGGGGCGGCGGTCTTCGTGTTCGGGGCCGGGTCGATGCCGGCCGCGTCGGAGCCGGTCTGGCGGCGGCTGCTCGGGATCGAGGGCGGGGGGGTGCGCGAGGTGGGCGGCCTGCCGCGCGGGTTCCTGGTGCCGGACGGGTTTTCGCCGCGCCGCGACGTGCTCGAGGAGGCGGGGGACAAGCCGACGTTCCTCTGGCGGCGCTCGGGACGCGGGGTGGTGGTCGCATACAACGCGAGCCAGGACGAGCCCGTGCGGAGGAAGGCGGACGCGGCGGCGGCCCTGTTCGCGCGGATCGTCGCCCGCGTTCAGGAGGCCCGGCGGCCGGTCCGGCTCGGCCCGATCGCGCCGGGCGTCTATCGGCTGTTCGGCGGGGCGGCGTGGTCGGGCTCGTCCCGCCGTCGGCTGGCGTGGCTGGCGGCGGGCTATGCGGTGGGTGCGGCCGGGCTGCTGGTCAGCCTGGGCGGTCTGCTCCGCGGGCGCGGTTGGTCGTGGCTGGTCGGGCTGGGGGCGATCGCGGCGGCCGGCGCGGCGACGATCGGCGTGCTGGTCGGCGGCGATTCCGGGCTGGCCCTGGAGACGTATTCCGTCGTGCTGTCCGGCGGAGAGACCGAGCCGGTCGAGCTCGTCATCGGGCGGGTGGCGCGGCTGGGGCGCGGGCGGCCGTGCGCGTTTCGGTCCGCCGGCGCGATGCCGCCCAAGGCGGTCCTCTACGACCGCTATTCGGCGGTCCAGAAGGAGTGGGCGGCGTATCGGTTCCGGTCGGCGTGGTCGAGCATCGAGCCGCTGCTGGACGTCGACCAGAGCCTGTGCCTCGTGTCGGTGCGCTGGCTGGACGACGCTCGCGCCTCGGCGCTCCTTGGTGCGCCCGATGTGCGCCCGCCGTCGTCGTCGGGGAGACTCGTCGATCTGGTTGAGCGGGAACTGGTCGTCGGCAAGTGCCGCCACCGCTGGGTCGAGCCCGACGCGGCCCCCCGCCTGTTCACGCCCGACGCCGCCCGTTGCTTCACCCAGGTCCGCCGGCATCCCACCCTGGTGGTCCGGACCGATTGACCGGCCCGCGATGCTCGTCTAGATCTCGCAGAGCGCTCGGATCCGGTCGTGAACCGGGCGCGTTTCCGCCCGGATCTGGTCCTCGTCGTCGCCGGAGAAGGGGAGATCGTAGTAGCCGGGCGGGGAGAGCTTCGCGGCCTGTGCGTCGAGGACCTCGTCGTCCACCTCGAGCTGGCAGTGGCGGTAGACGGCCGAGAGGGTTTCTCGCGAGCGGCGGCACAGGTCGTCGTAGTGGACGAGGAGCGACGCCCGGCGGACGGCGGGGTCCCGCTCGAGCAGGTCGGCGACGAAGCCATAGAGCGCGGCCCAGTATCGTGCCCAGCCGGCGGGCTCGCGCCCCTCGGCCCACAGGCGGGTGATCTTTTGGACGGCATCGCTGTCGCCGACGTTGATCGGCCGCCGGTCGAGGCCGAACTCGAAGTGCCCGGCCCGGCGCAGGTAGTCACGGACGCTGCGGTCGTCCCGCTGCTTCTCCGAGAAGATCCGGTGCTGGCGGATCGAGGAGGCGACGTGGCTGACCGGGTCCCTGGCGGGGATGAGGATCCTGGCGTCGGGGAACAGTCGGATCAGGTAGCCGATCCGCGAGAGGTTGTAGTTGTTCTTGGCCAGGTAGCGGGAGCCGCCGCGGAGGTGGAGGATTTTTTGCACGTGGCGCCGGTAGAAGCGTTCGAACGCGGGATGGTCCGTCCCGCCGGTGAGCAGGTTGGAGCGATCGGGATCGTGGCCGGCGGGGAAAAAGCTCATCCACACCGGTTCCTCCATGGCCTCGGGGCTGTCGGCGGTGACCTGGATGCGGTCCTGGTGGAAGCGCTCGACGGGGC
>JAWODX010000042.1:0-3153 GCA_046483085.1 Planctomycetota bacterium | reverse complement strand
GACCAGCTCGCCCTGCGCCCCCGCCACCGGCGCCAGCGAGACCGCCGGCAGACCCGTCAACTCGCCCAGCAGCTCCTGCAACTCGAAATGCGGCACGTCGTCCCGCTTCAGGACGTACGTCGGGTCGATCGTCCACGCGGCGGCCGCGGTCGCCACGTCGAACGACATCGTGGCCTGCCGGTCCCCGGCCCCCATCGGCCATTTGATGAGCGCCCACTGGTTGCCGAACTTGTCGGCGAGGACTCGGGCCGGCCTGGGCGTCACGACCAGACGGCTTACCTGCTGGAACGGCCGGTCGGTGGGGAGCGCGAGCCAGAGACGGGCGGCGTACGGGTTGTCGTTCGAGGCCTCGAACGGATGGGTGACGGTGACGTGCCTTCGGACGGGCCGGCCGATGACGAGATGTTCGTCGGGGAACACGGCGACCGGGATGACGCTCGCGGCGTCGCGCTCGGCGCGGAGCGCGTACAGGACGGACCCGTCGCTCGCCAGGCCGTCGATCTGCAGGTTGAGGAACCGGAGTGCGGGCCGGTCGCCGCCCTCCGGGCTGAATACCCGGAGCCAGTGGCCGGCGTACGTGTCGAAGTGCCCCTGATATACGTACAGCTCGCCCCCGTGCCAGGCGAGTGCGCGGACGTCACCGGGCAGGCGGCCGACCTGTGCCCCCCTGCGAAGATCCGGGTCGTATTTCCAGATGGCGGTTCGTCCGCGGCCGACGGCGATCAGGTACGCCTCGCCGTGCCGCATGGCCAGGCCCCGAAACGTGCCGGGGATCCGAACCCGGAGCTGGCGGGTGGCCACCACCTCGCCCTCCGCCGACAGGCGTCGGAGGAAGTGGCGCCGGGACCGGCTCAACACCCACAGCCGGCCGCGGTCGAACGAGAGACCCGCCGCGCGGGCGGCGGGGAACGTCCACGTCGCCGCGGTCTTTCCCCCGGCCAGCTCCACCTTCAGCACGGCATCGGCCGTTTGGGTCAGTGAGCGAACAAGCAGGTAGGCGTGCTCGCCGCGGGCGGCGACGTCCACGACCCGCCCGCCCTTGTGCTCCACGCGGATCACCTCGAGCCGCCCGTGCAGGCGCTCGGCGAGATCGAACCCGGCCGCCGCAGCCGGCCCGGACAGCGCCAGACAGGCCACGACCAGCCCGAGGCCAAGGGCGCTCCTGCTTCCCGCCGGGTTGTCCATGGCACCTCCACCGGTCACTGACGGCGCGGTCAGGGCTCGCCCGCCGCCCGTCGGTCGGCCACGTCTTCCAGCCGAATCGTCTCGCTCGCGTGGTAACCGAGCTTGACGCAGGCGATGCGGCCGTTGCCGGCGTCGTGGATGAAGAGCCGCCGGTCGCTGTGCGTGCCCACGTAGGCGGCGTGGAAGAGCGCGACCTCGTCGCCGCCGATCGGCCGCGCGAGCCGGCCCTCGTGCTTCGGGTTCGGGTCGAGCGGGACGCCGTCGTCGACGTTCCCGTACTTTCCGACGCGGAGCACGACGTTGCCGGCGGCGTCGAGCACGGCGACGCTGTAATGGCCGACCTCGGGGACGAACGAGCGGGCGAAGTAGTCGATGCAGAACCGCGAGTGCCAGCAGTCGCACCCGCCGCCGACGCGGGCGGTGTTGAACCCGAACCAGCCGGCGCCGCCGAACATCCACTCCGCGCCCTCGACCCACGCCGTCCCCGTCGAGCCCCCGCTCACCTCCGGCGGGCGGTCGGGGTAGTCGCCCTTCGACAGCTTGACGGCGCCGCCGCCGCGGCTGATGAAGCGGCCCTTGTTCGGGACGAACTTCATCACCGTCCCGGTCATCTCGTTGAAATACTTCTTCCCGTTGTAGGCCCGGGTCGAGTCGCAGAGGATGTAGAGGTCGCCCGCGCGGTCGATGTAGCAGCCGCCGAGCTGCGTGCTGCCCGGGACGCAGTCCTCGTGGACGAGGCGCCCGTGCTTGTCCCAGACGTGGATCTCCTGCCAGCGCGCGCGGCCCGGGTAGATCTGCGGGGAGTACGGGTCCACCTGTTCGAGGGTGACGCGTGCCTTGACGCCGGTCTCGCGCTTGCGCGGCTTGGCCCGGCTGACACACGAGACGGCGATCTGGCCGAGGGGCGAGACGCCCATCCCGCCCTGGTGCCAGCAGACCGGCCGGCGGCCGGGGGTGGCGAGCGCGGAGATGACGTTCGTGTGCTTGCCCCCGCCGATCGAGCTGAAGTAGACGTTCTGGTGCTCCTCGCCGTAGTCCCACGGGACCTCGCGCCACGTCGCCGAGTTGTATCGCACGACGAGCCGGTCGGTCCGCAGGTAGGCGAGCCCGTTGATGTCGAAGCACATGTCCTCGGCGTCGAACGGGAGCGGCACGAGCTTGACGCGGCAGGTGGCGGGGTCGATGCGGACCATTTCGTTGAACGACTTGCCGAATCCGGAGTCCTCGGCGACGTAGAGTTTTTCGTCCCCCGGGTTCCAGTAGAGCCGCTGGCGCGAGAAGGCGGCCGGTTTGACGCGGACGACGTTCTTCCGGGTGTCGGCGGCGAAATCGCGGATCCGGCGCCACGTCTCGCCGTCGAGCTCGTAGATCTGGATGCCCGTGCCGGACCACTTGTCGGCGGCGGCGCGGACGCTCGCGCCCTGGCCCCAGTAGCTGACCTCGGCGGCGGTGACCTGGTGCCGGTGGCCGACGACCCAGAGCCGCGGCGTCTCGGCCCACGAATCGAGGTCCACGTGCATCAGCGTCCCGAACGACACCATCCCGCCGCGGTCGAGCCGCCCGGAGGGCAGCGGATAGGCCGCGATCCGCTTCATGCCTTTCTCGAACGGCGTGTAGCGGGTCAGCTTGTTCTGGAACTTCCGCCAGTTGAACTTGCTGGTCGCCGCTCGGTGGACCTCGTTCGAGACGCCCTTCGCCGGCCAGGAGAAGACGTAGACCTCGCCGTTCCGCTTCCCACGGCCGTAACCAGAGAGCTGGAGGATAACGAAAAGAGCAGTTCCTCATCCCAGCCTAAACGCGATAGCAATGATAAGCCCGATGCCAAAAAGTCCTGACCAGCTCTCTTTATAAAAACCAAGATGAATGAGGACCAAACCAGGCTGACCGTCCTCGGTCACCTTCTGGAGTTGCGAAAACGCCTTATCCAGGTGGTCATTGCCGTGGCTGCCGCCTCGCTGCTGTCCTTCG
>JAWODX010000342.1:0-18349 GCA_046483085.1 Planctomycetota bacterium | reverse complement strand
GTCTGCCACCACACAGGTGAAGAGTTCCGTACTGTGTTCCTCGCCCGTGCCTTACGCCCATCCGCTTGCGACACTGTAGCGTTGTCGGGCGAGGCGCTGATCAAGCAGCGCCGGGCACGTCGTGCACGCGGTCGCAGCGGGGGCATCGGACCTGCGAGGCCTGGAAGGAGGGCGGGACCTTGAGCCGGGCGCCGCAGGCGCACGAGATGAACGCATAGTCGTTCAGGCGCCACAGGAGGTCGGACGTCTCCCGCGCTTTCTCCTTCCGGCTGGGCTCGGGCTCCTTCTCCTCGCGCTCGGCGCCGGGGGGGCGGACGCCGACCGGGCGGGCTGTCTCCAGGGAGCTCTTGGGGATGATCGATCCCTCGCCGGCCTGGGCGTAGGCCGCCTCGTAGTCGGCCAGCGAGGCGCCGCCCATGGCGCGCAGGATGCGGATCCGCTGGCGCGTCGGCGGGTGCGTCGAGAACAGGCTCTGGGCGGCGAAGCCGGCCGCCTCCATCGGGTTCACGATGTACATCGGCGCCAGCGCCCGGTTCTTCTGCTCCGCCAGGCCCGGGCGGCGCGAGATCTTCTCCAACGCCGAGGCCAGCCCCTCGGGGTACCGGGTGTACTGCGCCCCGCAGGCGTCGGCGAGGTACTCCCGCCGCCGCGAGAGGGCGAAGTACAGCATCTGGGCGGCGATCGGGCCGAGGATCGCGAACGCGAGCCCGACGAGCAGGATGACCGCCTGGGCCTGGCCGCCGCCGCCGCCGCGCGACCGGCTCCGCATCCGCCCGCCGCTGAACCAGATCGAATAGATGACCACGTCGGCCAGGAGCGCGATCACCCCGACCATCACCCCGGCGATCGTGACGTAGAGGATGTCGCGGTTGTTCACGTGGGCGAGCTCGTGGGCGATCACCCCCTGCACCTCGTCCCGGTTCAGCCGGTTCAACAGCCCGGCGGTCACCGCGACCGACGCGTGCTCCGGGTCGCGCCCCACGGCGAACGCGTTCGGCCGGGTATCGTTCACGATGTAGATGTCGGGGATCCGGGACAGGCCGGAGGCGACGCACATCTCCTCGACGATGTTGTAGAGCGTGGGGTGATCGCTCTTCTCGATGCGGCGGGCGCCGACGCTGGCGAGGAAGATCTGGTCGCCGCCGTAGAAGCTGGTCGCCGCCAGGACGACCCAGAGGAAGAAGGCGATGACGCCGCCGAACAGCCAGCCCTTCGGCCCCGCGACGACCAGCCCGACCACCATCCCGGCGAGGATCATCACCGTCCCCATCACCGAGATGAGCACGACCGACTTCCGCTTGTTCGTCCGGATCGCTTCCCACATGACGGCTGTATTATCCGCCGAAACCGCGCGCCGATCAAGCCCCGCCTGCGCTGAGTCGTTCCCACTCTCCGCAGGACGTTTCCGAAGCGGCGTTTGTATCTGGTAATAAATGGAGGCGGCCTCGCTCAGCGAGTCAACTCGCTGGCAGAGGGGGCTCGGCCCTGGTTACCTCCCCTTCTCCGCCTTCTCTTTTTCCTTTTCCAACAGCGAGTCGCCGATCGGGGTCCGCTCGAAGATCTTCTCGTACAGGGCGACGATGTCTTCCCTGGACATCTTCGCGTCCTGGTCGTAGATCCGGCGTTCGATCTCGGAGCTGATCGACGAGAGGTTGCTCTTGCGGGTCTCGTGCCGCTGGTCCGCCCGCTTCAGCAGGATCTTGACCTTCGCCGCCATGACGTTGCGCTTGTGCAGGGTGTCCTTGTAGTCCTCGCCGAGCTCCGCCAGCTCCCGCTTCAGGCGGTCCCTCTTGCGGCGCAGGCGGTCCACCCGATCCTTCTGGCGCCGCTCGTCGGCATTGTCCGGGCTGGGGTCGTAGTCTTCGTCGTCTTTTTCGTGCCGGATGTCGTCGCGCACGTCGTCCAGCCGGTCCTTTTTCTTCTCGTACTCCTTCTTGAGCTCCCGGGTCTTGTCGAAAAGCTTCTGGAGGTCCGGTCGGTAGAAATCCTCGACGGCATCGCGTTCGGTGGCCCTGGCCTCGGCGACCTTCTGGACGTAGAGCTTGACAGTGTCGCGGTAGGCGGCGAGCGAGTCGGCGTCGGCCGCGGGCCCGGGCTCGACCTCGACGTCCGGTTCGTCGGGGATTGGCGGGCGGCGGGGGTTGACCCACTTCCCGTCGCGGATCTCGTGCCCGAGCAGGCGGTGGGCCAGCACCGCCGCGCCCGAGCTCGGCCCGGCCCGGATGCACGTCTCGGCCATGGCCCGCATCTCCGCAGTCAGCCCCTGCTCCCGGCACCAGAGCGCCAGCTCGCAGATCGCCGCCGGGTCGGTCTTGTCCAGTCGGGCCCTCCGGACCTGGAACTCGCGCCGGGCCGCGGCCAGCGGATCGTAGTCGATCCGGACCGACGCCAGCTCTTCCCGCCGCAGCCGCCGGCGCTCCTCGCCCAGCTCGACCTGGACGGCCACCAGCCGCCCGCCCACCGACTTGTCGCCCTTGAGCCGGACCGTGTCCGTCTCGCCGAGGCTCAGGCCGACGAACTCGCCGCGCGACAGTTCCTTCTCGCCGTCGGCGAGCCGGACCGTCAGGGCGCCGACCTCGCCGGTCAGCTTGTCCCCGTCCTTGAGCACGAGCGTGTCGCCCCGGCCGACGGCGCCCAGCAGAACCAGGCCGCACAGAACTGCGATTCCTCTTCTCATCGCCGCATCCCCGCCGATCTGTCCGTCGATCCCCTTCGTGTGCCGAATCGCGCGCGCACCCGATCTCTTCTCACTCCGTATTATAATCATAGCGCCGTCGGCGCGAAATGGTCTGTTCGGTCCCGGGCGGTTGGCATGTCCAGTGTGATCAAGCTGGCGTGACTGTAGCCGGCCTCCATGAGGCCGGAGAAAGGCCGAGGTCATGGACCTCGGCTACAATTTGTGATCGCAGCAGGGGACATGGCAAATGCCTCCCGTCCCGGGCGGTTACAAGAATTGACAGGCCGGGCCCCGTCGGGGCGCCGGTCACTCGGCCCCGGCGAACGCCTCGGCGAAGAAGCGGCCGATCCGTGCGGGGTACTCGACGGGCTCGGCGGCGGCGGAGCCGAGGTGGCGGGCGCCGTCGACCAGCCACAGCTCGCTCCGCTCGCCCGCGGCCTCGTGGAGCCGTCGGGTCATCTCGGGCGGCACCAGCCGGTCCGCCGTCCCGTGGATGAAGAGGACCGGGCGCGGGGCGATCCGCCCGACGTGGTCGATGGGGTCGGAGCCGGACGCGATGAGCAGCCGCGCCAGCGGCGCGGCCAGGAGCCACGTCACCGGGTTGCGGCGGAGGGTGTGGGCGGCCTCGGCCCGGTAGGACGTGAACGCGCTGTCGATGACGACGGCGCGGATGCGGTCGTCGCCCGCGGCGACGACGATGGCGATCGCGCCGCCGATCGACTGGCCGAACATCCCGACCCGCCGGGCGTCCACGTCGTCCCGGCCCAGTGCATATTCCACGGCGGCCCGGGCGTCGGCGATCGTCCCCTGGCGGCCGGGCGACCCGCCGGACTCGCCGTATCCGCGGTAGTCGAAGACCAGCAGGTTGAAGCCCCGCTCGGGCAGGAACCGGGCGAACTCCCAGTGGGACGTCATGTTCTGGGCGTTGCCGTGGCAGTGGACGATGGTCCCCTTGGGGTCGTCGACGGGGAAGAACCAGCCGCTGAGGGTCGTCCCGTCGCCGCTGGAGAACGTGACCGCCTCGTACGGGCGGTCGGGGACCGAGTAGACCACGTGGTCGGGGTAGTAGAAGAGTCGTTCGCAGCAGCCGGACACGGTCGCGATAACCAACAGCAGGATCAGGATCGCCAAGGAGAGCGCCGCGATCCGAACGAGGCGACGGAGCGGGCGAGCGTCACACTCGTTTCGCGGCCTTGACAAGGAACTCCTCGATCGCCTTGCGTTGTTCGCGCGAGATGTTCTTGAGGGCGAAGTAGTGGCAGAAGATGTCGGCCCGGCCCTCCTCGACGTCCTCGACGACGCCGGCGACGTGGAGCGGCTGGCCCGGCGGCGGCAGCAGCATCTCCAGCTGGCGCTCGGTCTTCGGCTTGAGCTGCCGATCGATGTTGAGGTCCATGTCGGTCAGCCCCAGCCGTTCGCAGAAGCCGGTGCGGGCGCGGCTGAAGAAGGATTTCGACTTGTAGCGGACCTCGACCGGATGTTCGAGCCGGACGATCGGGCCGCCCAGCTTGTCGTGCCGTTCGGCGGCGATGGCGAACGTGAGCCGCTGCACCACCCGGTGCAGCCGGAACGGCTGCTTGATCGCGGCCAGGGCGCCGTGCGAGTAGGCCGCCATCAACAGGTGGGTGGACCGCACGTTGTACGAGGCGACGCACCGGGCGTCCGGGTGTTCCTTGTGCAGCCGGTCGAGGGCCGCCGTCGCACCCATCTTGCCCGACACCAGCCGCATGACGATCACGTGCGGGCGGATGTCCTCGTACAGGTCGACGGCCTCGGCGTTCGTCTCGACCACGCGGGCGACCTCGAACCGCGAGTCCCGGACCGCGTTGGTGAACTCCTCGCGCTGCTCCTTGTCCGGCTCGACCAGGATGACTTTTGCCGCCATGATCCACGTCCCCCCGTGTGGCTGCCTGAATGTGTGCCACGTGCGCCTGCGGCCGGAACCCCGCGCCCGTCCAGGGCCACTGAAATACTAGCAGAGCATGTGGCAAATTTCAACTGTTCGTTCAGAAAAAGGGCGGTCCGCCAATGGCCGCTTCCGGTTTGCATTCGGGAGGGGCGCGCGCTATACTCGGCCTGATAAGTCGGGAGGGAGCCGATGAGGTCACGTGGGATCCTGTTCGCGGCTCTGGCGGCCGTCTTGGCGGCGGCTTGTGGCTGCCCGCCGTCCATGCCGACGCCGCCCCCCCCGCCGCCCGCCCGGCGCGGCCTGGTCGAGGCGTTCAGCCACCCGCTCGGCCTGGAGTTCGTGGTGGTCCCGGCCGCCGGCCCGGTGTCGGCGAAATTCGTCGGGCTCGAGGTGACGAACCACCCCCGCGTCCCTTACCTGATGAGCGCCCACGAGATCACCAACAAGCAGTACGAGGCGTTCGTGGCCGCGTATAAGAAGGAGATGGCGGCGCGGGACCCGAAGGCCGAGGTCGACGAGGCCACGCGCGAGCTGGACGAGCGCATCCTGGCGCACGAGCGCCATCCGAAATCGCCCGGCGACAACCACCCGGTCAACAACGTCACCGCCGAGGAGGCCGCCGCGTTCTGCCGGTGGCTCGGCCGGACCGACGGAGACGGCCGGACCTATCGGCTTCCGCGGACCGACGAATGGGATTACGCCGCCCGCGCGGGCAAGAGCTATCGCCGCTACCCCTGGGGGAACGAGATCGACCCCAAGAAGGCCTGCTACAACGCGGACGGCCCGGAGCCGGTGGGGAGTTACCCGCCCAACGCGTTCGGGCTGTATGACGTGGTGGGGAACGTGGCCGAGTGGAACATCCACGACGGGTTCCCGCCGCACACGCTCCGGGGCGGTTCGTGGCGGGACGGCCCCGTGCGGCTCCAGTTGACCCGGGTCGGGCGTCGGCCGAGCCGGCAGCCGGCGCTGGATCATCACGGGTTCCGGGTCTATTGCGAACCGTCCGGCCTCGCCGTCGCGACAAGAGAATGAGCGACGATCAAGGCAAACAGCAGGGTCTCTGGGGCTGGATGCTCGAATCGCCGGGGGACCGGCTGGGCAAGGGCCTCCTCCTTCCGCTGGCCGTGCTCGGGGCGTTCATCGGCGTGCTTCTGATCGACGTCAGCGAAGAGCGGGAGTTCGTCTACTACGACACACGGACCCACGAGCCGGTCGGGCGAGCGGAATTCGAGCGCGACGAGACGGGGGCGGTCGAGAAGCGCGTGCGGGTGACCTACTGGGAGAAGTGGTCGGGGTTCGAGGGGGCGGCGATCGAGCGGGCCGTCGACCGGTTCAACAAGACGAACGAGAAGCGGATCTACGTGAAGCTCACGCTGCTGGGGGACATTACGGAGAAGATTCGGATCGCGACGGCGGGCGGCGACCCGCCCGACCTCGCCGGCCTGTACTCGGTCGACGTCCCCGTGTTCGCCGCCCAGAATGCGCTTCTGCCGCTCGACGAACAGATGGCAAAGGCGGGCATTTCGGCCGACCAGTTCGTCGCCGCGTACTACGACCTGTGCGTCTACCGCGGCAAGACGTGGGCGCTGCCCACGACCCCGTCGACGTGGGCGTTGCACTGGAACAAGAAGCTCTTCCGGGAGGCGGGGCTGGACCCCGAGCGGCCGCCGAGGACGATCAGGGAGCTCGACGAGTACGCCCGGAAGCTGACCCGGTGGAAGCCGCCGCGCCCGGAGAAACGGGCCGGCGAGCCGGACGATGAGTTCGAGCGCCGCCTGGAGGCGTGGCGGGATCGGCGGCCGCAGCTCGTCCAGGCCGGCTACCTGCCGACCGAGCCGGGCTGGTGGAAGTATCCGTGGGGGCTGTGGTTCGGCGGCCGGCTGTGGAACGGGAAAGACCGGCTGACGTTCGACAGCCCGGAGAACGTCGCGGCGATGCGCTGGATCCGCCGTTACGCCGACGGCGAGGTCCTGAAGGGCGCCACCTACAAGGACCTGGACGCGTTCAAGAAGATGTTCGGCGGGTTCAGCTCGTCCGACAACGCGTTCTTCACCGGCAAGGTCGCCATGGAAATGCAGGGCGTGTGGATGGCGCGGTTCGTCGAAAAATACGCGCCGGCCGACTTCGAGTACGGGGTCGCGCCGTTCCCGGCTGCCGAAGACCCCGACCGGCCGGGCGAGCCAATCCTGGAGAACATCAGCGTGGCCGAGGCCGACGTGATCGGTATCCCTCGCGGCGCGAAACACCCGGCCGAAGCGCTCGAATTCATCAAGTTCATGTACCTCGGCCTGCCGACGGCAGAAGGGCAGGCCCGCAGGAAGGGGATCGAGGTCCTCTGTCTCGGCCACGGCAAGCACTCGCCGCTCGATGAGACCTCGCCCGGGTGGTACGAGAACCACCCGAACAAGTACGTGAAGGTGTTCGAGATGCTGGCGGAGAGTCCGAACTGCCGGCAGATCCCGCAGATCGGCACGTGGCGCGAATGCGCCCGGGCCTGGAACCATGCGTTCGACAACGTCTGGGCGCGGGAGGCAACGCCGCAGGAGGCGCTGGAGCAGATCCAGGGGGAGATGCAGCGCCGGCTGGAGCAGGACATCAGGCGGATTCGCGCGCTGGAGCAGCGCGCCGAGCAGAACGAGTGATCCGATGACGCTTCGCGAGAAGATCGAGTTCAAGAACGCGCTCTTGTTCGTCTCGCCGTGGCTGATCGGCTTCACGGTCGTCGTGGCGTATCCGATCCTCGCCGCGCTCGTGTTCAGCTTCTGCGATTACTCGGTCCTCTCGCCGCCGCATTGGGTGGGGCTGCACAACTACGCCGAGATCCTGCGGACGCCGGTGGCGTATCGTGCGATCATCCGGACGTTCATCTTCGCGGTGATCGCCCTGCCGCTCTCGCTGCTGGCGTCGCTGGCGCTGGCCCTGCTGCTCGAGCGGCCCGGCACGGGCGTGAAGGGGTTCCGGACGGCGTTCTTCCTGCCGGCGCTCGTGCCCCAGGTCGCGGTCGCCGCGATCCTGCTCTGGATCTTCGCCACCGACGGCGCGGTCAACCGGGTGCTCGAGGCGATCGGCGTGGGCGCCGTCCCCTGGATCAGCCGGCGGACGATCCTCGTCACCCTGCTGTTCGTGAACCTGTGGGCGGTCGGGCACGCGGTGGTCATCTTCATCGCCGGGCTGCACGACGTCCCGCGGGAGCTGTACGAGTCGGCCGAGCTGGACGGCGCCGGCTACCTGCGCCGCGTCGTCCACATCTCGATCCCCATGATCTCGCCGGTGATCCTGTTCAACCTGGTCATGGGCATCATCGTCGCCCTCGGCCAGTTCACGGTCCCGTACTTCATCCGGGCCTCGAACACCCAGCGCGAGTTCGGCGACGCCGCGAACTTCGTGGCGACCGAGATCAACGAGCAGGCGATGCAGAACCTGCGCATGGGGTACGCGAGCGCGCTCTCGTGGGTGCTGCTCGTGGCCGTGATCGTCCTGACGGGGTTTGTGCTCCGGCTCTCGTCGCGCGTGGTCCACTACCGCGGGGAATAGGAATGGCGGTGCGCATCCTGGGAGCGGCGTTCGGCATCCTGTTCACGGTCGCGGGGCCGGTGGTGCTCCTGTGGGCGCTGCTCGGGCAGACGTCGATGCGGATCGTCGGCTGGTGGTGGCTCACCGTCCTCGTCGCGCTGTACGGGGTGGTGCTGCTCGCCGGGGGGCTGCGGCTGCTCTGCCGGCGGCCGTGGCGGTACGTGGCGATGGTCCTGCTGGCGACGGCGTACCTGTTCCCCGCGTACTGGATGGTGTCGACGTCGCTCAAGGAAGAGAAGGAGACGCAGAAGACGCTCGTTCCGGCCCGGCCGCGGATCGCCAACTACGGCGAGGCGATGGCCTTCAAGCACGGGAAGACCGATGTGCTGCTCAGCCGGGAACCGGTGTGGAAGATGTTCTTCCGCACGCCGTTCTTCCGCCAGCTCTGCAACACTCTCACGATCGGCCTGCTCGGCACGGTCGGCGTGGTCATCTCGAGCTCCCTCGCCGCCTACGCGTTCGCCCGGTTGCGGTGGCCCGGCCGCGACCTCTTCTTCTTCCTCACCGTCGTCACCATGATGGTCCCGTTCGCGGTCAAGGTCGTCCCGCTCTACGGACTCTTCCGCGGCCTGGGGTGGATGAACACGCTCAAGCCGCTCTGGGCGCCCGCGTGCTTCGGCACCGGGTTCAGCATCTTCCTGCTCCGCCAGTTCTTCAAGGGCATCCCGACCGACCTGACCGACGCCGCGCGGATCGACGGCTGCAGCGAGTTCGCCATCTACTGGCGCGTCATCCTCCCGCTCGCCAGGCCCGCGCTCGCCGCCGTCGCGCTCTTCCATTTCCTCTACATCTGGAACGACTTCTTCGCCCCGCTCGTCTTCCTCACCCGGACCGAGCACTTCACCCTCGCCCTCGGCCTGCACCAGTTCCAGGCCACGCACGGCGGCGGCACCCCCTGGACGCTGATGATGGCCGCCGCCACACTCATCACCCTCCCCGTCATCATCATCTTCTTCTTCACCCAGCGGTTCTTCGTCCAAGGCGTCACCATGACCGGCATGAAGGGCTAGAAGGACCGACGATGCAACTGCGATGGACCCGCCATGCGGACCTCAAGATCGAGAAGAACTGCTCGGTCCGCCGCGAGGAATACCTGGACTACATGACGTTCGCGGCGAACGAGCGCCCGCTCTTCACCGAGTACTTCGGCCCCATGGTCGGACTCAAGGAGGAGTGGCTCGAGCAGGGCGCGACCCCGGCCGAGCTGGACTTCTCCGCCTTCCGATACCGCTGCCCCATGATCGGCGGCATCCCCGTCCGTACCGGGTTCATCGGCGGCGCCAGACCCGAGATCGTCGAGGAGACCGACGAGTACGTCATCCGCCGCAACGCCTGCGGCCAGCGGCTCAAGCTCATCAAGGGGGCCGCCACCCTTCCCCTGCCGCTCGATTACCCCGTTGCCGACATGGACGACTGGCTGCGGCTCAAGCCGCACTACGAGTTCAGCGAGGAGCGGTTCGGCGACGGGTGGGAGCAGACCGCGCGCGGGCATCTCGCCGCCGGCCGCGCGACCCGCGTCGGCATCCCCGGCGGGTTCAGCGAGCCGCGCAACCTCATGGGCGACGCCGCCGTCTGCCTCGCCTACTACGAACAGCCCGAGCTGATGCACGACATGCTCGACACGTTCGCCGATACCGCCTGCCGCGTGCTCGACCGCGTCTCGAAGGCCGTCCCGGTCGACATCCTCGGCGTGCACGAGGACATGGCGGGCAACAACGGGCCGCTGGCCGGGCCGAAACAGGTCGAGGCGTTCATCGCCCCCTACTACCGGAAGGTCTGGGACCTGTTGCGCGACCGCGGGGCGCGGCTGTTCGACCAGGACAGCGACGGGAACATCGAGGCGGTCATCCCCGCGTTCCTCGACGCCGGGCTCAACATGATCCACCCGGTCGAGCCCGCGGCGGGCATGGACCCGGTCGCCCTGCGCGAGCGGTACGGGACGCGGCTCGCGTTCGCCGGCGGGCTGGACAAGCACGTGGTGCGGCAGGATCGGGACGCGATCGTCGCCGAGCTCGAGTACAAGATCCCGCCGCTCGTCGCCGGCGGCGGCTGCCTGTTCAGCCTCGACCATCGCGTCCCCAACGGCACGCCGCTCACCAACTATCGGTTCTATCTCGAGACGGCGTGGGAGATGCTCGAGCGCGAGGCCGCGAAGCTCTGAGCCCACCTGCGGCCGTCCGTTCGCCCATCCGCAGTCCCGTCACCGGGCAAGCCGGCTGGACCCCGAAAAAAGTCGCCGGATTTCTGTTCCTTCCCGACAGAAGACCGGATATGATGAGTGAGGTGGACGTGACCAGTCCGACGGGGCGGGCGCTTCCGGGCGTCCGAGTCGCTTCGTCGATGCTGGTCATTTGACATGTGGGACCACCCAGGAGCATCCGGCTGGGGCCCCGTCCGGATGGTGGCGCGGCCGGCCGTCGCGTGTGCGAACTCGCGCCGGGTTGTGGGGCTTGGTTGGAGGGCGTGATGATGCGCCGATGGATTGGTGGGCTGGCGGTGTGTATGGCGCTGGCGGTGCCGGCGATGGCGGCGGAGGACCGGAAGGCGCTGCAGGCCGACTGGCGGAAGCTGTACCGGGAGCTCCGGGCCGCCGAGCGCAAGGCGCTGCAGAGCGACGAGCTGAAGGAGCTCAAGAAGGCCGAGATGGAGGCGAGGAAGGCCTACCAGAAAGCCCTCGATGAGATTCCCGAGGTGAAGGAAGTCGCGGCGAAGCTCGAGGAGCTCGAGAAGCAGCGCCGCGAGCTTCAGAAGCAGCTCATGGAGGTGCGGAAGAAGAACGCCGACGAGGTCGCCGACGAGAAGAAGGCTGCCGACGAGGCGTCGGCCGCGCTCAAGGCGGCGCTGGCCGAGGTCCCCGAAATCAAGGAGCTCCATACGAAGCAGGCCGAGCTCAAGGAGAAGATGAAGGCGCTCCGCGGCGCCCGCAAGCCGCGGGCGAAGGGCCGGAAGAAGGGGAACAAGGAGGCGAAGAAGGAGGGCGGAGACGCCGCCGAGGAAGACCGCGGCGACTGGTAAGCCGCTCTCGGGCGGGCGCCCGAGCCGCCTGACGGTCGCCGGCGGAGTCCCCTGATTCCGGCGACCCGGGCGGGGCGCGGCGCTCCGACGCGAGCCGGACAGAGCAAGGGCGGGGGTCGTTCGTTCGGGACGGTGTGCGGCCGATCCGGCGCGGCCCCCGCCTCTTAGAAATTATCTCAAAAGGTGGGGCGGACATTCCTGTCCGTCGCTTGGCAGGCAAGAATGCCTGCCCCACCGACTATTGAGATAGTCTCTTATTGGCGCTTCTTCAGCGGGCGGGCGGAACGGGTCGCCGCATCGGGCGCCGGGCAAGCCGCCCCCGCATCGCCCCACCGTGCGTCGCCGCGCCGACCTCGTGTCAGCCGGCGTCGAGCTGACCGTCGATCTCCAGCAGGCCGTAACGCGGGATGCTGCCGACCGCGACGCGGACCGCGGACCCGTTCTGCTGACAATGCAGCACGTCCGGCGTGTCCCCCCAGGGGGTCCAGAGCCGGGCGGTCTCGACGCTGCGAGCCGTCACGCTCACCTCGACGTTTCCCGCGCCGCCGCTCAGGTAATAGTTGACGAGATGCAGGACGAGCCGGCCGTCCGGCGTCCGCCGTGCCTCCGCCGCCAGGCCCGTGGGGCCGGCGACCGTGTGCGTCAGCCGGTCGGCCGCCGCCCACCGGACGCCGTCGACAAACGCACGCTGGTTGAGCGGAACGCGCCAGGCCTTGGGATGGATGTTCGGTCCGTCCGTGCAGCGCTCGAAGTCGTCGAAAGGGGCGGGCGTCGTCAGTCGGCGCAGGTAAACGAACCGCCCCTCGCCGAACTCGCCGCGCAGCGCGGTGTCCGGCGGGAGCCCGGCGAGCCGGCCGTATCCGGCCGCGTTCCGGAGCATCTCCTCCAGGCCGGGCGCCGGGCGCCGGCGCCGCCGCTCATCGTACGACGACGTGAGCCCGGTCAGCACGGCTCCGCCCCCGGCCGCGACGTAGTCCGTCAGCCCGCGACACTCCGCGTCGGACAGGCACTCGGCGTTCGGGAGCACGAGCACGGCATAGCGGCCGAACGCCTCGTCGTCGAGCGCGGTGGCGAGATCGAACGGGACGTGGCCGGCCAGCAGGCCGTTCATGGCGAGGATACCGCTGACGTACGGCTCGACGCTGTTGTTCGCCCGGCTGGCCGCGGACTCGAACAGGCCGACCTGTGCGGCCGAGGTCGTGTCCTCGAAGAGGTCGGCGTGCTCGGTTCGGAACGCGATGAACGGGTCGGCCTCGGGCAGGTGCCCGTCCGCGACGGCGTCCAGCCGGCCGATCCGGGTGATGTGCCCCTGGTTGAACACGAGCGCCTCGGCGACGGCGAGCTCGCGCTGCTCCCTGCTTCGGCCGCCGTTCCCCGTGATGACCGCCTCCGCGCCGATCGCCTCGCCGAGCTTGTAGCCGTGCACGCGGTGCCAGAGGATGCCCTCGTCGGGATCGAACTCGGGCGAGCCGGGGTCGCGCTCGTTGTAGAACATGTTCAGGAACGGCCCGAGCCGGTGCATGTCGATCCCCTGCCAGAACGGGCCGTTCTTACCGAACGGCGGATAGACGTTGTACTCGATCATCATGTCCGGCTTCCGTTCCTTGACGTACCGCCAGATCTCCTCGAACCGCCGGCGCATGTTCTCGCAGCGGAACGCCATCCACTCCTGCATCACCGGGTCGCGGATCGCCCGGCAGGTGATCGCCGGATTGAAGCGGTTGAAGACGGGCGGCGTGATGTGATCGAGGATGGCGAAGCCGAACCGCTCCTCGGCCTGCTCGGGCGTCGGATACCGCTCCTTGAGGAACGCCACGAACGCGGCCCGGCACTCGGGGCAGTGGCACGAGTCCGGCTCCATCGGGCCCTCGATGTTGTCGAACCCGAACCCGTCGCCGCCCACGTCCTCGATGGCCAGCCTCAGCACCCTCTTGAAATACTCCCAGTAGCCGTCCCGCACGAAACAGGGCTTGAACCGAAAGCCCTGGTGCCCGTAGCGAATGCGCACCAGCTCGCCGTGCTCGTTCACGCACGCCCAGTCGCGCATGTCCGGCTCCTCGGCCAGGAACGTCTCGTACTGCAGCGTGCCGAACTGCGTGTAGAGCTGGACCTTGATGCCGTGCTTGTGGCAGAGGCGGACGAACCGGCGGGTCCGCTCGATCTCCGGCGCCTCCGCCTGCAGCCCGTTCCCCTTGAAGAAGTGGGCGCGGACCCACGTCACGCCCCGGCGGGCGAGCTTCTCGACGAGCTCCTCCGAGTGCTCGCGCTCCCAGATCTCGAGCTCGTTCGTCCGGACGTGCCCGGTCCGCCGGCGGAAGCTCAGCGGCTCGTGCGTGCCCGCCTGGATCATCGGCCCGATCAGTGTCTTGACGTCCTTTTGCCTGCTGGCCATGTGTCTCCCTTCTCCTGTGTCTGTCGTTGATCGTCGCGGCTATGACTGCACGAGCTCGTCGATCCAGCCGACGAGCTTCTGCCGCAGGCCGGTCAGCCGGTGATAGCTCGGCAGCGTGGCGTAGAAGTCGTCCTGGTCGACGCCCTGGGCCGGGCCGTAGCTCGTGTGGTCGCGGCCGGTCGGGATCTGCTCGCGGAACGCGTCGAACTCATCGGCGATCCGGTCGCGGACGGGCCCGGTCTTCTCGTCCAGCAGCTTCTGGAGCGTCGCGCAGTAGCGCACGTCGTCGCGCCCCTCCCGGATCCCTTCCCACGACAGACACGGCAAGTGCCGGCCCGCCTTCAGGCCGGGGTAGACGTTCACCCAGTTCGCGTTGCCGACGCCGCCGAACTCGTTCCACGGATGGCCGGAGTAGAAGTTGTAGCACCAGAACCAGTGCGCCCCCAGGTCGTACTGCCAGAGGCGGAACCCCATGTTGAACCGGGCGCCGCCGGCGCCGACCGACGCCGGCGCCCCGCCGTAGCCCCAGACGTCCTTGCCCTCGCGCACCGCAAGCTCGCGGATCCCGGGGAACGAGCCGTTGCAGACGAGGATGTCGCTCATCGGGACGAGCTGCTCGGCCCACTCGAGCCGGTTCATCGTGACGCCGTAGACGCGGACGTCGGGGAACGCGGCCTTGATCTGGTCGTGGCGATGCTGGCCCTCGGGGATCAGCCGCTCGGTCGGCTCGTCGTAGGTCAGCAGGATGATCTCGGGCCAGTCCCGCTGCTCGGCGACTTCGAGCAACTGCCGGATGCCCTCGACGTACAGCCGGTTGATGACCTCGTCGTCGATGGCGGCGACCTGCGCGGTCTTGCCGTCGACCGGCTCGGCGGGCCGCAGCGGGCGGTCGAAGAGCTGGCAGAGCCGCTTCTCGTAGAACCCGTGCGTGTCGTTGCCGAGGGCGACGACAATCGGCCCCTTCATCCCGACCGCCATGGCGTCCTCGACGATCCGCATCATCGGGTGGAAGTACTGGACGATCGAGTCGCCCTGCCGGTAGATGGTCCAGACCGCCTCGGAGTAGAACCAGAGCAGTGCGTCGATCCCGTGGCTCTTGAAGTCGGCCAGCGTCTCGCGGTCCGGGATGAAGTAGCGGAGGGTCATGAACGCCCCGTGGAAGAAGTCGTCCGGCTCGGCGAGGGTGAAGGGCCGGACGCGGACGGTGACCTCGCGTCGGAGCTCCGGCCAGCCGGCCGCCTGCACGCGGATCTCGCCCTCGTACTCGCCGGGCGGCGCGTCGGCCGGGACGGTCACGTTGAGCCAGAACTGCTGGCTGCGGCCGGCGGCGATGTCGACCGGCTCGTTCGGCCACAGCCGCAGGTGGCTGAGGATTGCCAGCTTCCCCTCACGTTCGTGCGGCTTGCGGATGTACGCCTGCTCCAGCACCTGGAGCTGCGCCGGCGGCAGCTCGGCGCCGTCGCTGTTCTTGAGCGCCGAGACCTCGACCGTCACGGCCTCGAGATCCTCGATCGCGTGCACGGCGAACGAGAGCGGCTCGATCTCGTCGCGGGCCGCCTCGACGAGCGCGGGCGCGCGGAGCTCGTCATCGAGCACCCGGCTCTCGGGGTAGATCGGCAGGTTGTAGTCGCGCACGAAGACCGCCGCGCCGGTCGCAAGCGACCCCTCGTCGAAACTCGGAGCCGGATCGTCGTCGCCGGGCGCGTCGGGCGCCGGGACGATGGTGTAGCCGGCCTCTTCGGCGAGCCGGCGCTGGGCCTCCAGCGTGCAGGGGCCGGAAAAAATGTCCGCACTGAGCGACTCACGACGACCGTCCGTCATTCGTCTTCCTCCGGTTCGGGGAGCCGCAGACGCTCGTCCCACGGCGTCCGGTTGATCCTGTCGTAGACCTGAATTTCCCACAGCCCGATCCCGGCCGCGTCCCGCGTCGGCTTCGCCAGCCGGAACCGGACGTAGCGGGCATCAAGGGGCCGCTCGAAAATGACCGGGAACTTGAAATCGATGATGCCGCCGGCCGGGAGATGTTCGTACACCGGCGAGTCCCATCCCTCCCACCGCAGCTCGTCGCCCGGCGGGAAGAAGCACGCCTCCCAGTCCGTCGCGCCGGCCTTCGTGAACGTCTTTCCGTCGGGCGAGACCTCGACGGCCATCCGCTCGGGATAGAGCACGTTCTCGTTGGGCTGGACGGCGCAGACGCGCGCGGCGCCGACCGTCCGGACCTCCCCGAGGTCGATCGTGACGGCCACGTCGTCGCCCGGCGCCCAGACGACGAGCTGGCCGACGCGGTCCTTCCGCTTCCTGCCCGTCAGGTTGATGTTCTCCAGCCCCCAGAAGCTCGCCAGGCCGACGTACCCGTCGGTCAGCACCTTCCCGGTCGTGTCGGGGAACGCCTGGCTCGGCGTCCGGCTCACGCGGTACTCGCAGCCGGTCGAGATCACGTTGCCGTAATCCAACCGGTACGGGTCGCTGGCGTCGGCATGGACTTCGCGCGACTTGTCGGCGGGCGGCTTCGTGCCGGCGGCGTCGGCGATGGTCACGGACTTCATCCGCGGCGGGCGACTGCCGCCGACGGGGATGACGTACTTGTGGTACCGGCCGCTGACCCGCTCGTGATGCTCGAAGGGCTTCCAGCCGCCGTCCTGCCACTCGTCCCACGTGTAGGTGATGTCGTAGGGCATAAACCCGCCGGCCGGCTCGTAGCCGACGTGTGCGACGACGTTGACCAGCCCGGTCCCGTCGCCGTTGAACGCGTAGCGGAGCAGCACGTCGCGCGTGCCGTCCGGGATGTCGCGGGTCTCGTGGTCCGTGCGGTAGTCGACGAAGCGGCCTTTCGTGTAGCCCTGCCGGCCGATCTCCTGCCACGTGTCGCCGCCATCGAACGAGACGGACGCGGTCATGTGTCGGCCGGGCTTCCGGATGTGCATCGTCGAGGCCATGCGGATCAGCTTGATGTCGCGCGGCGCGGTCGCCCGCAGGACGAGCTCGCTCGGCCCGGTCGACTCGATGGTCGGCGTGGTGTCGCGCATCCGCTTGACCTGCTCGAAGCCCTCGCAGCGGACCGTGTACCTGTCCGCCTTGCCGTAGCTCAGCCACGGGTGGAGCGTGATCGTCTCGAGCTGCTCGCCGGCGCCCGCGACGATAGTATTCTTTCCGAGCCGCAGCGCGGGGAGTGTGCGCGGGTTGACCTGGGTCATCGCGACGACTGTAAGCCCGAGGAGCCGATTGCCGTTCTCGAGCCTGACGCGGACGAGGGCTTCAAGCCGGCCGGCAACCGGGTCCGCGATGGCGCCCTGCGCGCCGCCGCTGTGCCGCTTCGGTGTCAGTCTGACCGGATGCCACGAGAGTCCGCCGTCACCGGAAACCGCGATCTCGCTCACGTCGTGCGTGGCGCGGGCGGAGACCTCGATCGACGTGAGGACGTTCGCGGTCGCGAGCCGGTAGATGGCGTAGCCGGGCTTACCGCGATCCACCTGAGCTATACCGGACCGCGGGCGATGCCGCGCCTCGGCCTCGTCCGCGACCGTTACGTTCTCACCCGCGAAGAGGGTGGACGAATCCGTCACGTCGATCACCCAGCCCCAGAGCCCGTTGGCCCGGCTGTTCCTGAGCGTCGAGCCGACGGCCGGGTCACGCCCGTTCCTGAAGAGACGGGCGTATCTGGTCCCCGTGCCCAGCGGCTTCCAGTAACGCGTGTACGAAGAGCCGGCCGGCAGGTCGATGATGTAGCGGTGCCCGGCGTGGGCGCAGGACGCGTCGTCGCGGCCCCAGCGGCGCAGCTCGCTGTACCAGTTCTTCGCCACGTCCTTGACCGATGCCGAGCTGGGCCCCATGAAGATGCGACCGCCGACACAGCTCGCCGTCGGGCAGTGGTCGTAGAGGTAGTGCTTGCCGGGCACCCGCTTGCGGCCGGCGTGCAGCTCGTCGACGCTGGCGACCGTGCCGTCGGCCTCCAGGAAGTAGTTGCAGAAATCGTTGTCGAACATGTGCCAGTCGCCGCCGTACCGGACCTCGCTGACCACGTGGCCGTTCAGGCTCCGGCACCGGCCGAGGTAGCCGGCCGCCTCCCACAGCGAGACGTTCATCTCGGCGATCATCGAGCAGAACGTGATCCCGTAGCTGTTGAAGAAGAGGACCGGATCAAGCACCGGCCGGCCGTCCTCGGGCACGTACGGCCCGACGCGGCGGCACCGGTGCATCCAGCGGAACTGGGCGAGGCACTTCTCCTGATCCGTCTTCCAGCCCGAGAGCGCGGAGCGCACGAAGTTCTCGCGCGTGCTGAAGTCGGGCACCGAGTCGGAGACGATCCGGATGTTGAACGCCCCGCCGGGCTTCCGGGCGTCGCGCGCCTCGCGCCCGGAGCGGGTCCCGGCGCAGGACGCGCAGATCAGCGCGATGATGACTGGCAGCGTACGGAGCGCGATGCGCCCGTTCTGGTCTGCCACGTCCATTCTCTGCCGTCCTCGGGTCAGCGATTGTACGCCCGGGTGGCCCGGATTCTACCCGTATCGCGTCGCATTTCAAGGTCGCAGGCTTCACGCGGCTTGCTCCTTCCGGGCGGGGGCGCAGCTCCGGGGCCTGCAGTCTGGTCCGGCGCGGTCGCGCCCGGCTCAGCGGCCGGCAGCGCACAGGAAGCAAAAATTTCAACGACACCCGGTATTGCCTTTGGTCCAGAAGGGGAGGGGCATCTACGGCTTTCCTTCTGTGTTTCAGAAGGAAAGCCGTAGATGCCCCTCCCCTTCTGGACCAAAGGCAATACCGGGTGTCGTTGAAATTTTTGCTTCCT
>JAWODX010000305.1:0-11846 GCA_046483085.1 Planctomycetota bacterium | reverse complement strand
CCAGACGCCCGCCCTGCGGTCGGACGCGGTCTACTGCGAGCGGCGCAGCGGCCTGCTCGCGGCGGCGGAAGCGGGCAGGGGGCGGTTCGGCGTGGCGATGATGAGAAAGCGCTGCACGCGGCCCGGCTCGGGGGCCTGAAGATCCAGGTCGCGATCTTCGAGCCGGGCGGGCAGAAGATGCACCTCTCCGTCAACCGGAGCCCGGCGTCGGCCGGGCCGTACACGGTGTTCGATCTCGCCGAGTTGTTCGCTCGCAAGCCGCTCGAGCCGGAAGAGGAGGAGCCCGCCGGGAAGTGAGGTCCATGCCGACCGCGGGCTGCCGAGGGGGCGGCTCTGCTTTCGCGGGGAGGCCGTGCCGCGCGGCTCAGGACAGGTCGGTCTGTCCGGTCAGGTTCCGGTAGGCTTCGAGGTATTTCTCGACGGTCTTTTCCACGACGTGGTCGGGCAGGGGCGGGGCGGGGGGCTCCTTGTCCCAGCCCGACTGGGTCTCGAGCCAGTCGCGGACGTACTGCTTGTCGAACGAGGGCTGGGCGCGGCCGGGTTCGTGTTGGTCGGCGGGCCAGAAGCGGGAGGAGTCGGGGGTGAGGATCTCGTCGATGAGGATCAGCCCGTCGTCCACGCGCCCCCACTCGAACTTGGTGTCGGCGATGAGGATGCCGCGGCCGGCGGCGTAGTGTGCCGCTTCCTGGTAGAGCGCGATGCTGTGGTCGCGCAGCTCGGTCATCAGCTCTTCGCCGTGCAGGTCGCAGGCCTGCTCGAAGGTGATGTTCTCGTCGTGGCCGCTCTCGGCCTTGATGGCGGGGGTGAAGATCGGTTCGGGCAGCTCGCTGCCCTCGAGCAGGTCGGCGGGCAGCGCGATCCCGCAGCAGGCCCCGGTCTGCTGGTATTCGCGCCATCCGGAGCCGGCGAGGTATCCGCGGACGACGCACTCGACGGGGACGACGTCGGCCTTGCGGACGAGCATGCTGCGGCCGCGGAGCAGGTCGACGTGCGGCGCCACGGCGTCGCCCATGTCCTCGACGTCCCCGGTGATCAGGTGGTTGTCGGACGCGTTGTCGAGGGTCCGGAACCAGAAAAGCGAGAGGCCGGTGAGCACCCGGCCCTTGAGGGGGATGCCGGAGCCGAGGACCGAGTCGAAGGCGGAGATGCGGTCCGTGGCCACGATGAGCAGCCGATGGTCGAGCTGGTAGATGTCGCGGACCTTGCCGCGGCGGAGCAGCGGGATTCCTTCCAGCGTGGTTTCGGTCAACGCGGGCGGTCGTTCCACGGGTTCCCTCCTTGGCGTTCGGGCGTTCGGGCGGTCGGGTTGCCGGTCGGCCCTCATTTTATGGGGCGGCCCGGCGGGCGTCAACCCTCAATCGAGGTGTCCACGGGGCGGAGCGTGATGCGGGGTCTTGGGGCTGGGGTGTTGTGGCGGGGGATGTCGACCGGCTCAGTTCCCGGCGATCTTTTCGCGCATCATGTGGAGGGTCTTCATGCCGGGGCAGAGCGCCTGGGCCTTGTCGAGGGCTTCGACGGCTTCGTCGCGATGGCCGAGCTGGTCGTGGACGGAGGCGATCTTCTTGTAGATGAGGGCGGCGTCGCGCTTGGGGATCCCGAGTTCGAGTGCCCGGTGGTAGTTCTCGAGGGTCTGTTCGGGCTCGAGGCCGCGGACGAGGCGCTGGGAGAAGAGGACGCGGAGCCGGTCCTTCAGTTCGTCGAAGAAGTAGCGTTTTCGGTTCTTCTTCTCGCGCTCGTAGGCCTCCCAGTAGAAGCGGAGCGCGGTCCGCCACTGGCGGCGTTCTTCGTAGGCCTCGCCGAGGAGGAAGAGTGCGTCGCGGTAGTCGCGCTCGTCGAGGTAGCTGCGGAGGCTGAAGGTGATGCGCCGGGTGGTGAGCTGTTCGTAGAGGTCGAGGGCCTGGTCGTGTTCGCCCTGGAGCAGGTGGTGAAAGAGGAGCCCGGCCTGTGCGGTGAGGTCGTCCTTCTTCCGGCGGATTCGTTCCGTGACGGTGTGACCGGGCCGATTGGCGTTCAGTTGGCGGTCGTATGTGGTGCGGCGGCGGTTGTCGGACAACACCTGGTAGGCCTCGAGGATCTGGTGCATTTTCGACTCGGCCCAGGCGACCCGTCGGGGGTTCTTGTCCGGGTGATAGCGCTTGGCGAGCTGGCGGAAAGCCGCCTGGATCTGGCCGTTGGAGGCGTCCCGTTCGACCTTCAACGTCTGATAGTGGTCCGGGGTTAGCTTTCTACTCACAATCAGAGTCCCGAAGAACGTACCCTCGCCGGGACGTCCAAAACGACCGGGCCGGGCCGTGACTTCTGTATTCTAGTGTCCCCCCCGCGCGGAATCAAGAAAAATCGCTGCGAACCCGCCCAGGTCGCTCGGCGGGGGCGGCGGCCAGTGCGGTTGGACGGGGCAGAGAAGCCGGTTCGTCGGCTTCTGTCCGGCGCAAAGTGGCAAAGCCCGGAGTTGACAGCCCAGGAGGGGGCTGCTATAATTCCCCGTGTGAACGCGGGCGTAGCTCAGTGGTAGAGCACCACGTTGCCAACGTGGTTGTCGACGGTTCGAATCCGTTCGCCCGCTCCATTATCATCATGCCCGTTGCCCCCCAAACAAACGGGCCGTTGCAGGAGTCGGTGTAAGAGGGTCTGCAGCCTATGGAAACACATGTGGACGACGTGGGGCCGTGCAAGAAGAGGGTGCGCATCGATGTCCCCGCCGAGCGCGTGGCCGAGGAGCTGGACAAGGCCTACGAGCAGCTCAACGACACGGTGAACGTGCCGGGCTTTCGCCCGGGCCACGCGCCGCGCTGGCTGATGGAGAGCCGGTTCGGCAAGGAGGTCAACGGGGACACTCGCGACGCACTGATGTCGGACATCTTTCAGGAGGTGGTCGAGGCGAACGAGCTCAAGCCGATCGGCACCCCCGAGTTCGAGGAAGACGTCGAGCTGACCCCCGGCGAGCCGCTGTCTTTCACCGTCACCCTCGAGGTCTGGCCCGAGTTCGAGATCGCAGACTACAAGGGGATCAAGCTCGCCCGGCCGCCGGCCGAAGCGAGCGAGGAAGAGATCGACGAGCAGGTCGAGGCGTTTCGCCGCCGCTACGCCGCGCTCGAGGACGTCGACGAGGGCCGGGCGAAGGAAGACGACGTGGCCGTCTGCCACGTCACGCTCAAGGAAGACGGCGAGGTCTACCGCGACGTCCCCGATCACCAGGTGATCGTGGGTGATCACGTCCTGGTGGGGCTCGACCTGGAGGGGACGACGGAACTTCTGACCGGGCTGGCCGTGGGAGAGACGGCGGAGCGCGAGATCGAGCTGCCCGACGACTATCCCGATGCGGATAAGCAGGGCGCGACGATGACGCTGGAGCTCGAGCTCGAGAGGCTCCGCCGACCGGTTCTGCCCGAGCTGACCGACGAGTGGGCGGAGAGCATGGGGCTGGACAGCGTCGCCGAGCTCCGCGACGAGATCCGGTCGGCCATCGAGGAGCGGCAGGAACGCCGTACCCGGCGGGACCTGGCCGACCAACTGGAAGACAAGCTGGTCAAGCAGGTCGACTTCGAGCTTCCCGAAGACGTGGTCAATCACATGGCGGAGAGGGGAGTGCGTCGTCGCCAAATGGCCCTGGCCTATCGGGGCGCGTCCGACGACGAGATCCGCGAGCAGGAGGCAGACCTCCAGAAGCAGTCGCACGAGTCGGCCGAGCGCTCGACGAAGCTCTTTTTCATCCTCAACAAGATCGCCGACAAGGAGCGGATCTTCGTCACCGAGGACGAGGTGAATGCTCGCCTGGAGGCCATGGCGGCGGGCGAGAATCGCTCGGCCGAGCAGGTGCGCCGCCGGCTGGAGCGAGAGGGCGAGCTCTCCGAGCTGCGGGCGGTGATGCGCGACGAACAGGTCCGCTCGTTCCTGCTCGACCACGCCGACGTCCAGGAGGCGAAGCCGAAGAAGAAGCGCCCGGCGAAGAAGTCGGGCAAGGCCAGGCGAAACAAGTGAACGCCCGGAGACCCCGTTCCCCATCATCCACGGACCGGCACGACGGCCGGTGGGCCTCGGGCGCCGGGCCGATGCGTGCGGCGGCCTGGACCCCGGGCGGGTTCCGACAGCCAAAACAGGGGCACAGTCGAGGAGACATTCGCATGAGCGAGCCGAGACAGGATCGACCGTCGCTGGCGCAGGAGCCGTTGATCAGCCCGAGCGTCGTGGAGAAGTCGACCGAACACCTGACCCAGTGGGACGTGTTCTCGCGGCTGCTCAAGGACCGGATCGTGTTCATCGGCAACAGCATCGACCGGATCGTGGCCAACGTGGTCATCGGCCAGCTCCTCTTCCTCGAGACGGACAAGTCGAAGACCCCGATCAACGTCTACGTCAACACGCCGGGCGGGGCGGTGGACGCCGGCCTGGCCATCTACGACACGATGCGCTACGTCCACTGCGAGGTCTCGACCATCTGCGTGGGGCTCGCCGCGAGCCTGGGCGCGGTGCTTCTGGCCGCCGGCAAGAAGGGAAAGAGGTTCGCCCTGCCCAATGCGAAGATGCTGCTGCACCAGCCCTGGACCTCGGGACTCGGCGGCGCCGCCTCCGACATCCAGATCCACGCCGACGATTTGGTCAAGACCAAACGACGGATCAACGAAATTCTTGCCTTTCATACTGGACAGCCCATCGAAAAGATCGAAAAGGATACTGATAGAGATTTCATCATGACCGCCGAGGAAGCCCGCGAATACGGGCTGATCGACGAGGTCCTCGAGTACGCACCGGAAGGCGAAAAATGACCAAATCCGGACGGGGCGGCCCGCCGCCTGAGATGCAGACCTGCTCGTTCTGCGGCAAGCCCGCCGACGAAGTCGACATGCTCATCCCGTCGCCCAAGGGCGCCTGCATCTGCAACGAATGCGTCGAAGTCTGCAGCACCATCCTCGGGTTCGACACCGGCCAGGAGCCGCCCGAGCCGCAGCGGCTCACCCTGCGCCGCCTCCCGCCGCCCGTGGAAATCCACCGCGAGCTCGACAAGTACGTCATCGGCCAGGAGCGGTCGAAGAAGGTCCTCTCCGTCGCCGTCTACAATCACTACAAGCGCCTGCTCGCCGGCATCGACATCAGCGACGTCGAGCTGGAGAAGAGCAACATCCTCCTGCTCGGCCCGACGGGCAGCGGCAAGACGCTCCTCGCCCGCACCCTCGCCAAGATCCTCGACGTCCCCTTCGCAATCGGCGACGCCACCACCCTCACCGAGGCCGGCTACGTCGGCGAGGACGTCGAGAACCTCCTCCTGCGGCTCCTGCAGAGCTGCGACTTCGTCCCCGCCCGCGCCCAGCAGGGGATCGTCTTCATCGACGAAATCGACAAGATCGGAAAGACCACCCAGAACGTCTCCATCACCCGCGACGTCTCCGGCGAAGGCGTCCAGCAGGCCCTCCTCAAGATGCTCGAAGGCACCATCGCGAACGTCCCGCCCCAGGGCGGTCGCAAGCATCCCGAGCAGCAGTACATCCAGATCGACACCTCCCAGATCCTCTTTGTCTGCAGCGGGACGTTCAGCGGGATCGAGAACATCATCAGCCGCCGCGTCGGCCACAAGATCATCGGGTTCAGCTCCGACGCCACCGAGGCCGGCGACGAGCAGCGCGGCGAACTCCTCGGCAAGGTCCGGCCCGAGGACCTGCTCGAATACGGCCTCATCCCCGAGTTCATCGGCCGGCTGCCCGTCGTCTCCGCCCTCAGCCCGCTGACCGGGGACCAGATGATCCGCATCCTGCTCGAGCCGAAGAACGCGCTCGTCCGGCAGTACGAGAAGTTCTTCGAGATGGAGAACCGGTCGCTCCACTTCGAGGAGGACGCCCTCCGCGAGATCGTCGGCCGGGCCCGCGAGCGCGACACCGGCGCCCGGGCGCTCCGCGGGGTTATGGAAGAGGTCATGCTCGACATCATGTACGAGCTGCCCACCCACAAGGAGATCACCGACTACGTGATCAACGGGCCGGTGGTCCGCGGCGAGCGGAACGTCTACGAGGTCTCCGCCAAGACGAAAGCCAAGCACGAGTCGGCCTGACACCCCTCCACCGCGCACCCCGATCCTCGCGGCCCCTCCCCGGGGTTCTCATCTTTGCCCATATCTTTCCTTTTGGGCCGGTGGTTGTGGCTACCACCAACGCCGCTGCTCCGTGAGTCCCGAGCGGTCATCGCTGCCAAAACCCCTCTCCCTCCCCGAGGGAGAGGGCAGGGTGAGGGTGCGGCTGTTCGCGCTGTTCGGTCGCGGGCGTATGCATGCTCCGTTTACGACCCTCACCCGGCCGCTTCACGGCCGACCCTACTTCGCCAAGGCTTCGTAGGACAGGCCTCTACCTGCCAGGGAGAGGGGTCTGTGGCCGTGGCGCCCTGGCTGCGACTTGTGGGCGAAGATGAGCCCCGGGGTTGACCGCGCGCGGCGACGCCGCTATCATCCCTTCCGCTCCCACAACCCGCTGACCGAAAGGATCGAAGATGGACAAGTCCGAGTTGAAACAGGTCGTGTCGGAAGCCGTCGAGCAAACCCCGATCCTCGACGTGCACACCCACCTCTACAGCGCCGCGTTCGGCGACCTGCTCCTCTGGGGGATCGACGAACTCCTCGACTATCACTACCTCATCTGCGAGACGCTCATCAACAACCCCACCCCGCCCGACGAGTTCTACGCCATGCCCACCGCCCAACAGGCCGAGCTCGTGTGGGACACCCTGTTCGTCCACAACACCCCCGTCTCCGAGGCGACGCGCGGCGTGGTCACTACGCTCCGGAAGCTCGGGTTCAGCCCCGGCGAGACCGGCCTCGACGAGGTCCGCGACTACTTCGCCTCCACCACTGTCGAAGACTACATCGATCTCGTCTTCGAGAAGGCGAACCTCGAGTCGGTCGTCATGACCAACGACGTGTTCGACGAGGAGGAACAGGCCGTGTGGGCGGGGCTCGACGGGCGCGACCCGCGGTTCCTCGCCGCCATGCGGATCGACGGCCTGCTCAACGACTGGGGGAATGCGGTCCCGAAGCTGACCGCGGCCGGGTACGAGGTGAACGCTGAACTCGACGACTCGGCGCGCAGCGAAGTCCGGCGGTTCCTCGGCGATCACGCCGACCGGATGCAGCCCGTCTACATGGCGGCCTCGCTCCCGCCGACGTTCGCCTACCCCGAGGAGTCGCCGCGCGGGACGCTGATCGAGGATTGCATCCTGCCCTTCTCGCGCGAGCGGGCCGTCCCGTTCGCCATGATGATCGGCGTGAAGAAGCTCATCAACCCGCCGCTCCAGCTCGCCGGCGACGGACTCGGCAAGGCCGACATCGGGGCGCTCGAACGCCTCTGCCGGCGCCACCCCGAGAACAAGTTCCTCGTCACGTATCTCTCCCGCGAGAACCAGCACGAGTTCGCCGTCACCGCGCGAAAATTCCGCAACCTGATGGTCTTCGGATGCTGGTGGTTCCTCAACATCCCCAGCGTGATCGCCGAGATGACCGCCGAGCGCGTCGAGCTGCTCGGCAGCCGGTTCGTGCCCCAGCACTCCGACGCCCGCGTGCTCGACCAGCTCGTCTACAAGTGGACCCACTCGCGGACGGTCATCGCCGACGTCCTGGCGGCCAAGTACGCCGACCTGATGGACGCCGGCTGGGCGCTCCACGAGTCCGACATCGAGCGGGACGTCCGCCGGCTCTTCTCCGAGAACTTCAAGGCGTTCGTCGGCCTGGACGATTGACCGCCCGTGTTCGGGAGGTCGCCGGGCTGCTGCCCGCCTCACCCCCATACCGTCTCCGCGATGCAGGCTGTTTTGTCCCCGCGGATTACACGTCACCCCCGGAGCTCGGCATCTCCGTCCACTCCGCGCGCGATTCCTTTCTCATAAACATCAGTAGAGGGCGGTCGTCACCGTCGTGTCGTCACTGGGGCTGCGGGCCGCGCTGTCGTAGACGTCGATCATCCGGCGTGCGGCGGCGGCGATGTTGAGGTGGCTGGCGATCCGTTCGCGCGCCCGCGCGGCCAGCCGCGCCGCCGCCTCCCGATCGTTGAGCAGTCTCTCGACCGCCGTGGCCAGGGCGTCCGGATCGTTCTTGGGCACGAGAATGCCCGTCTGGTTGTTCTCCACCAGCGAGAACACCCCGCCCGCGCTCGCCGCGACCACCGGGATCCCGCAGACCATCGCCTCCATGATCGGGAGCCCCAGCGCCTCGCGCAGCGCGGGCACCACGAGTACGTCCGTCGCACGGAGCACCTCGAGCTGGTCGACCGGCTCCCGGGCGAACGTCACCCGCTCGACCAGGTGGAGGTCCGCGATCAGGTTCTGCAGCCGCTTCCGGTCCGGCCCCTCGCCCCCCACCACGAAGTGCGTGCGCCGCCCGCGGACCGACAGCAGGTGCGCCATCCGAACGAACTGCTCCTGCCCCTTGCTGGCCACCAGTCGACCGATCATCCCGATCACGGGGACCCGGGCGTCGGTGATCCCCGGCTCGCGCGACGGGTACACCGACGCGTCCACCCCTTCCGGCACCACCTTGATCAGCTCACGGGGCAGTCGGAGGCGGTTGACGAGGTCCACCCGGATCGCGTCGCTCGCCGCGGTGACCCCGCGCAGGAACCGCCGGGACCGCGGGACCGAGCGCCCCCGGTCCACGAAGTCGGCGATGGACAGGATGTACGGTTTCCGCACCCGCCGGACCAGTCGCGCGGCGACCTGCGCCAGCCCGACCCCCTGCACGTGGACGAGGTCCGGATCGATCTCCTCGGTGCGTTGGACCAGGCGGCCGAGGCTCAGGTAGCCGCGCAGGTTCCGGTCCAGCGCCCGGGAGATCCAGATCGGCGGGTTGTGCGGGTCGTCCTGCGCCTCCGGGTTCTCGGGGTAGACGCGCTGGACGGACCCGCTCCGCGCGATCAGGTGGGTCTCGCAGCCGAGTCGGTTGAGCTGCCGGGTGAGGGCCATGGTCGCCCGGCACGACGCGTTCGGCTGGAGCCGGCCGGTAAGGAACAGGATCCGCCTGGGCCGCCCCGGCGTCTCCCCCGTGTCCCGCGTGTTCTCGGCCGTCATCTCAGCCTCGCGTGCGCGATTCGAGCACCTCGCGATAGACGGCAAGCGTGCCGTCCAACATCTGGCCCGGTGAGAACCGATCCCGGGCCCGCTCCGGCCCGAGCGACGCCATTCTCGCGCGAAGCCCCGCGTCGCGCAAGAGTCGAACGATGGCGTCGGCGAGCGAGCGGGCGCCGCCCGCCTCCGCGACCAGCCCGGTCTCGCCGTCATCGATCACCTCCGGCAGGCCGCCCGCGTCGGTCACCACCGCCGGTGTCCCCGACGCCAGCGCCTGGATCGCCGCCGTCCCCAGCCCCTCGGCGATCGACGAGGAGACGAAGACGTCGAAGAACCGCAGCAGCTCGGGCACGTCGTCCCGCCAGCCGAGGAGGGTCAATGCGGCCGGCCCCAGGCCGAGTCGCGCCGCCTGCTGCTCGAGCTCCGCCCGCAGCTCACCGTCGCCGACGAGCACGAACCGCGCCTCCGGCACCCGCTCGCGGACGAGCGGAACGGCGTCGAGGAGGTGACGGAACCCCTTCGGCGGGGCCAGGGCGCCCACCGAGCCGACGACCGGCGCCCCCTCGGCGATGTCGAACTCGCGACGATAGTCCGCAGACCGATCCGCCGCCCTCTCGAACCGCCCCGGCTCCACGCAGGACCGGACCACGACCACCCGCTCGGGGGCGACACCCGCCTCGACCAGCGTCCGCTTGACCGCCTCCGAGATCGCAATGTACCGATCGACCCCGTGGCGGTACTTGAGCCGGCCCAGCCAGTTCCGGCCCGCCGGCGAGACCACCCGGCGCGATACAATGCGCGCCCCGGCCCCGGCCAACATCGCCGCGCCCGCCCCCAGGGTGTGCGCCCGGCCCGTGTGCATGTGCACGATGTCGTACTCCCCGCCCCGGAACAGCCCGCAGAGCCGAGCGACCGCCAGCGGGTCGAACTCGTGGCGGACCTTGACCCGGTGCACCTCGATCCCGGCCTCCGCCGCCCGCCGAGCCAGCTCGCCGTCCGGCTGCGCGACCAGCTCGGCGCCGTGGCCGCGCTCGACGAGGCCCCGGACGAGGGCGAGGACCTGGCGCTCGCCGCCCCGGAACGTGCGCTCGGTGTTGACGTGTAACGTCCGAATGGTGCCGGCCCTCCGCTTTACTCAGTGAGTGGTGACCTGCCGGCCGGCTCCAGCTCGCCGAAGAGCCCCGCCGCGGCGGCGTCCATACCCGCCGGCATACCCGAGTACGTCACGAGCAGCGTCTGCGCCTCGGGAAGGAACCGCTCGTCATAGATGTTGTTCGAGACGACGGCGACCCGGCGGCCCGCGTCCGCCAGCGCCCGGATCGTCCGGTGGCTCGTCGCCGGCCCCCGCCAGACCAGGTTGCAGGCGACGACCACGTCGAACGGCTCCGAACGCGCCACCGCGTGCCGGATGCTCTCGTCCGTCTCGGGCACGGCGAACTCGACCAGGACGGGGCGCGGGACGCGCGCCCGGATCGCGTGGTACAGCCGATCCGGCGAGTGCCCGGCGTCGTTCCCCTTCTCGTGATAGAGCGGGTGGATGGGCAGGACGACCAGGATGCGGGACTGCACCGACAGGGGCAGCAGACCGTTCGTGTCGCGGACCAGGGTCAGGCATCGCTCGGCCGCCTCTCGCGCCGCTTCGGCCGACGACGCCGAACCACAAACAGCGTCGGCCTGTTCGGGCTCGACGTACCGGTTGCCGAACAGGCCGTGGCGAAGCTTCATCAGGAGGATCCGGCGGACCGACGCGTTCAACCGGTCCTCGGGGATGCGGCCGGCGCGGACGGCGTCCTTGATCGCGGCGTGGGCCTCGAAGGGAGTGTCGTCGCATTCCTTGACGAGGACCAGGTCGTTGCCGGCGGCGATCGCCCGGGCACATCCCTCCGGCTCGTCACAGAACGCCTTGAGCCCCTCCATCCCCATCGAATCGGTCGTGACCACGCCCTCGAATCCCAGCTCGGTCCGCAGCAGGCCGGTTACGATCTTGCGCGAGATCGACGCGGGTGTGCCGGACGCATCGAGCGCCGTGTACGCGTTGTGCGCGGTCATGATCGCCGGCAGGCCGTTCGGGATGAGCTGCCGGTAGGGGAAGAGCTCGACGGCGTCGAGCCGCTCGCGCGGGGCCTTGAGCACGGGCAGTGTGTAGTGCGCGTCCTCGTCGCTGTCGCCGCGGCCGGGGAAGTGCTTGCCGGTCGCGATGATCCCCCCGTCGCTCAGCCCGTTCATCATGGCGGCGCCGTACTCGGCGCAGAGCTGCGGCGAGTCGGAGAAACTTCGGCAGCCGATCTCCGGGTTCCTCGGGTTCAGGTTCACGTCGAGCACCGGCGAGTGGATCATGTGCACGCCGATGGAGCGAAGCTGGCGGGCCACCTCGCGGGCGCACCGCCTCGCCAGGGCTGCCGACCCGGTCGCCGTCAGGCCCATCTGGCTGGGGAAGAGCGCGAGCCCGCGCAGGATGTCGACCGAGAAGTCGCCCTCCTGGTCGGTCACCATGTGGAGCGGGAGGCCGAGCGGCCGGCCGGCCGCGATCGCCTGCAGCTCGTTCAGGGTCGCGGCGTACTGGCCGGGTGTGTGGTACGGCGCGAGGCGGCGGACGATGTCGGGCCGCCCGGCGCTGGTCACGTGCGGCGTGATGCGCAGCCCGCCACAATGCAGTGTCTCCACCCGCTCGATCACCTTGTCGGTCAGCTCGGTCCCGTAGAACGCGAGGGTCATGCACTGGCCGACTTTCTGGTCGAGGGTCATCTTTTCGATGATGCGGTCGATGTCGTTCGGCGAATGGACTGGCTCGCCTGTCGGCCGATGGCTCATTC
>JAWODX010000113.1:0-3568 GCA_046483085.1 Planctomycetota bacterium | reverse complement strand
CGGGCTGTACGGGCGGAACTTCAGCACGTCGGGGACGGCGGTGTTCGGGTACGCGTCGGCGGCGACGGGGACGACGTACGGGATGCGGGGCGAGGTGGCCAGCCCGGACGGCTGGGCGGGCCACTTCACCGGCGGGCAGGGGATCTACACCGAGGGTTTGAAGATACCCACCGGAGCGGCTGACGGCTACGTGCTTCAATGCGACGCGGACGGGGTGGCTTCCTGGATGGATGTCGGCGCGGCTGTGTGGCAGCTCGATGGGAACGCCGGGACCACGCCGGGCACCGACTTCCTCGGCACGACGGACAACACCGCGCTCCAGTTCCACGTGAACAGCAATCGCGCCTTCCGCATCGAGCCGCAGGTGACGAGTCCGAACATTCTCGGGGGGTATAGCGGCAACGCCGCGACCGCCGGCGTCAATGGTGGCACGATCGCCGGCGGGGGATACTTCTCGAAGGTGAACAAGGTCACCGACCACTATTGCACGGTCGGCGGGGGCACGAACAACGTCGCCGGAGACGACGCCGGCTCGCTGGACGATGCGGACTACGCCACGGTCGGCGGTGGGCGCGACAACACCGCGAGCAGCACGAGCGCCACAGTCGCCGGCGGCAGGCAGAACACCGCCAGCGGCGAGACCTCCACGATCGGCGGCGGATCCATCAACACCGCCAGCGGCGAGGATTCGACCGTGGCCGGCGGCGGCGACAACACCGCCAGCAACACCGACGCCACGGTCGGCGGCGGGTGCGACAACACCGCTGGCGGCGCCGGTTCGACCGTCGCCGGCGGGGACAGCAACACCGCGAACGGGAACTACGCCTCGGTCGCCGGAGGGAATGCAAACAACGCAGGCGGCAACTGCACGATCATCCCCGGCGGCCAGAACTGCTCCGCATCCGCTGACTACGGCTTCGCTGCCGGCCGACGCGCGAAGTCCAACCACGACGGCGCGTTCGTCTGGGCCGACTCGACCAACGCCGATTTCAACTCGTCCACCGGCAACGAGTTCGCCGCACGTGCCACGGGCGGCGTCCGCCTGCTGACCAGCTCCGCCGGCGACGGCCTGCGGATCGAGCCCCACGCAACCAGCCCGAACCTCATCGGCGGACACGCCTTGAACAGCGTCCCCGCCGGCGCCTACGGCTGCACCATCGCCGGCGGCGGCACCGCCGCCAACCCGAACAAGGCGACCGACCCGTACTGCACGGTCGGCGGCGGCATCGGCAACCTCGCCGGGAACGACGACGGCAACTTCGAGATCGACGACGCCGACAGCGCCACCGTCTGCGGCGGATGGGGAAACTCCGCCACCAACGTCCTTGCCACCGTCTGCGGCGGTGAGGACAACACCGCCAGTGGAGACAGCTCCTTCATCGGCGGTGGCGAAAACAACGTCGCCAGCGGCGATAGCGCTACGGTCTCCGGCGGAATGGAGAACACAGCGAGTGGTGAGTTGTCCGTAATCCCCGGCGGCGAACTCAACAGCGCGGCCGGCAACTACAGCTTCGCCGCCGGCCGGCGGGCGAAAGTCGGCGCGACGCACCAGGGCGCGTTCACCTGGGCCGACTCGACGAACGCCGACTTCAACTCGACGGCCGCCGACCGGTTCGAGGCACGAGCCGACGGCGGCGTGCGGTTCTACACCGACAGCAGCGACCTCGGCATCTACGCTGAGCTGGTGCACGGCTCGGGCAGTTGGGCCTCGCCGTGCGACCGCGATAAGAAAGAGAACTTCACCGCCGTCGACACGAAGGAAATCCTCCGGAAGCTCGTTGCCGTCCCCATCACGAACTGGAACTACCGGACCCAGGACGACGCGGTCCGGCACATGAGCCCGGTTGCCCAGGACCTCTACGCGGCGTTCGGCCTGGGGACGAGCAACACGTCGATCACCACCATCGACGGCATCGGCATCTCGATGGCCGCCATCCAGGGCCTCCACCAGGTTTGCCAGGAGAAGGACGAGAAGATTGCCGACCAGGCGGCGCAGATTGCCGACCAGGCCGCGCGGATCGACGAGCTCGAAGCGCGGCTCGACCGCCTCGAAGGCCTCGTGGAGTCGCTGACCTCCGGCGATCCGAACAACTGACACGAGCCGGGACGGCCGGCACCTTTACAAGCTATCTCAATAGTCGGTGGCGCAGGCATTCTTGCCTGCCGGACGGCGGACAGGAATGTCCGCCCCACCCTTTGAGACAAACGCTCAGATCGGTGCGCGCCGCCGGGAGGCAGGGCCGGGCGGTCGCGCCTGGCGGAGCGCCATCGGACGCTCGGCACGGGCTGCTCCGCAGAATGCGGGGAGGCCGAGCCACCGCCCGCACAGTCGCCCCGACCGATCTTCCTGACTCGCGGACTTGACGGGACCGGAAGCAGGGTGGTATCATTCGGCGGCGCCGGATGCACGCCCGGCGTTGGGAGCCCGCAGGTTCTCAGCGGCAAGGGGCAGCGGGCCGAGGGCAGCTGATCCGGCCGACGGCGCCGACCAGCGCCTCATCTGTTCCGCTGAGGAGACCCTCTGCCGGCACGTGTCGCTCTTGCTGTGGGTCATATGGGGTACGGCCCGTGACTCGCGCCCTCCGTTGGGGCGTGCTCGCGGGCCGTCAAATGTCAGGAGAGAGTCATGGGAAAGGCTTCCGAATTGGGTTTCAGCCGGGCGGAATGCTGCCGCCGGATCTTCGAGGTGGTCCCGCGCCAGGTGGACCTCAGCCGGATGCTGGGGGTCACTCCGTCGGCGATCTCGAACACGAAGAAGCGGGGCCAGTGTTCGCTGGAGCTGGTGATTGCTGCGTCGAAGATCACGGGGCGGTCGATCGAATGGCTGCTCTTCGGCGAGCGGGGCCAGGAGGGCGGCCCGGCGCCCGCCGAAGAAGCGGCCGGGGGCGAAGCGGTCGACCTGAAGTCGGCGCTCCGCCCCGTCGAGGATCGCCTGGCGGCGATGGAGCGGTCGCTTCGGCGGATCGAGTAGCGACTGGACCAGATCCGCCGATGGTTGACGGGGGAACGCGTGAATCCGTGAAAACGGGTCTTCAGGCCTCCGGCGTGAAGCAGACCCATACCTTGCGCTGGCGCGGGCCGTCGAACTCGCAGAAGTAGAGGGACTGCCACGTCCCGAAAGCGAGCCGGCCGTCGCGCACCAGCACTTGCTGGCTAAACCCCATCAGGCTCGCCTTGACGTGGGCGGCGGAATTCCCCTCGGCGTGGGCGTAATTGCCCCGCCACGGAACGAGCTTGTCCAGGATGTGGGTGATGTCCTTGACCACGTCGGGGTCGGCGTTCTCGTTGATGGTGACGCCCGCCGTGGTGTGAGGCGCGTAGACGTGGACCACGCCATTCGTGAAGCCATCTTCCTCGATGAGCTTCTGCACGTGCCGGTCAAGCACGACAAACTCGGTGTGTTTGTTTGTTTTAACGTCAATGGTCCGCATGGATCCGTGGCATTCCTTTCGTCAACTCGGTTTCACTTAGGAAAATCGATGGGCCGGGCAAAAACATCCACCTTGATCCCCCTTCAAAGGGGAATTGAGAGCGGAGACACCTCCTTATGAAAGGGCTGCCTCGTAAG
>JAWODX010000101.1:0-3016 GCA_046483085.1 Planctomycetota bacterium | reverse complement strand
CTGCTGCGCGGTGTACGCGGGCGCGTAGCCGAGCTCGGCGGAGGCCCGGCGAATGTCGACACAGCTCGACTGGATCATGTGCTGCCGAACCGTCTCGTTCGGCCCGAACTTCTCCTGATAGTCCTCGAGACTCATGGGCTCGGGCCGCGACGCGGAGCCGAGATGGTCGCGGAGAAAGACGAACAGACCGCGATAGGTCAGCGCCCGCGGGGACGAGGCGTTGTAGACCCGCCCCACCGACGCGGCGCGCTTCTCGATCGCCAGGCGGATCACCCGGGCGACGTCCGAGGGGTGGACGTGCTGGACGAGCGGCTGTCCGAACGCGGGCAGCGGGACCGTCTCGCCCGCGATCATCCGCTCCACGTACGACAGGTCCTTGTCGCCCTCCGGGGTGATGAACCGCTTGCCGGCGCCGGTGATCTGCGTCGGGTTGACCATGGTGACGGGGAACTGGTCCTCCTGGAGGCGGGCGAGATAGTAGTCCTGGATGGCCAGCTTGTTCCGGGCGTAGTCGTTCAGCGGGACGCCGCGGTAGTCTTCGGGCGTGGGGATCGTCTCGGGCGAGCCGTAGACCCACGCCGTGCCCACGTGGACCAGGTGCCCGACCTTTCCCCGCAGCCAGCCGAAGAGCTTCCGGGCGCTCGCCGGCTCGTAGCACAGGATGTCGACGACGACCTCCGGCTCGGCCTCGCTCAGGAGGTCGGCGAGCTGCCCGTCCTCCTCTGCCTCCTTCCGGTCGAGCTCCACGTGCTCGACCTCGTCCCAGAAGCGGCCGTCGACGTACGGGTCGGTCTGGCCGCGGGAGACGCAGACGACGTGGTGGCCCTGGGCGACGAGGTCCCGGATGAGGTACCCGCCGCTATGTCCGGTGCCGCCGATCACGAGTATATTCATGCCAGTTCTCCCGCCGCGCCCGATTTCACGTGCTCGATCGTCTTGGCCGCCCACTCGTCACAGAACGGACTCTCGCCCTCGTACCCGAGGAGCAGGCAGGGATCGTCGGTCATCCTGTCCCAGAACAACTGCATGCAGTCGCGGCAGGTCATCAGGCCGACGTCCGCGTTGCCGATCTTCGTCCAGTTCATGATGCCCGACTCCTCGAGCACCCGCGCCGCCCGCGAGTCCTTCTTGTAGAAATCGCGATAGCCCTTCGGGCTCTTCCTGACCTCGACCTCCCTCGGCTCGCCGTCCGGCCCCTTGACCAGCGCCTTCGTGGTGGCCATGTAGGGCATGTCCATCCAGTCCTCGACCACGTGCAGGGTGGTGTTCGTGCGGTTGTCGGTCCCCAAGAAGCAGATGTAGGCGTCCCAGTCGTAGTTCTTGCCGTACGGGCTGTTGCGGTCGAACGTCGTTCCGTTCTCGTGGTCGGCCACGTATTCCTCGGCCCGCGCGCCGATGGCCGCCAGCGAGTGGGTCGGATGCCGGCTCCGCTTGCGTTCCGGCCGATCGAGGAACAGGTTCGTCACGCTGCCCACCCGCGAGGGCGTCTCGTCGGGGTCGAACGCGTGCTTGACCGGGCCGTCGGGGGTGGCCGGGGCGAACGTGGCCGACAGGGTGGGCACGGCCGCCAGGCCGTCCGGCCCGACCGTCTCCAGGAACGCGTCGATCACCAGGTCCCCGCCGCAGTTCGGCAGCTTGACCAGCTCGCGTGCCGGGCCGAGCGCCCGCAGGTTGCTGTGAAACAGGACCGCGTCGCCCTCGCCCAGGCCGAGCGACCGGAGACCGTCCTGGATCATCTGTTTCGTGACCGCCATTCACACTCCTTTCGAGCCAGGTGCACAAACCTCTCCAGACACATCCTCAGGCGCATTATACTCGCGCACCGGCCCTGCGACCAGTGATTACGATACAACCAATCCGCCCTTTGTTGCGGAGAATCGGGCGCGCCCGGCTGAGGCCGCGCAGGCAAATGGGCGACATGCACCCCGTGGACAGCATGGACAGGATGGACCGAGCAACCCGATGCCTGGCGCCTGCTGTCCATGAGGTCCATGCTGTCCACGGAGCGTTCGACCAAGCGGATCGCGCCCCGATCGGCCCGCCTTGACGCCGTGCGCGGGCCGAAATAGAATCGGGCGGTGGCCATCAGGGACGACAGGTTGAAACGCGGCGCCAGCGAACCCGACCGGACCGAGAGCCTCCGCGGGACGGTCGAACGCATCGTCTACGCGAACGAAGAGAACCACTACACCGTCGCCGTCCTCACGCCCGACGACGCGTCGATCTCCGCCGACGAGGTCACCGTGGTGGGCACGTTCCCCGGGCTCGTCGAGGGCGAGTCGGTGCTCTGCGAGGGCCGGTGGCAGAACCACAAGAAGTTCGGCCGCCAGTTCGCCGTCGAGACGTTCAGCAGCACGACCCCGCCCACCCTGCTCGGACTCGAGCGGTACCTGGCCTCGGACCTCATCGAGGGCATCGGGCCGGAGTTCGCCCACCGCATCGTCGAGACGTTCGGCGAGGAGACGCTGGAGGTCATCGAGGAGGAGCCGCGCCGGCTGCTCGAGGTGCCGGGCATCGGGCGCGGCCGGCTGGAGAAGATCACTACCTCGTGGGGCCGGCACCGCGCGGTCCGCGACGTCCTCGTCTTCCTCCAGGGGCTCGGCATCAGCGCCGCGTACGCCTCGCGCATCTACCGGCGGTTCGGCGCCGGCGCGATCGACCTGATCAAGCAGAACCCGTACCGCCTGGTCGAGGTGCGGGGGATCGGGTTCCGGACCGCCGACAAGATCGCCGGGAACCTGGGGTTCGACCGGGATTCGATGGAACGGGCGCGAGCGGGTGTGCTCTATGCGCTCGACGAGCTGGCCGGCTCGGGCCACACCTGCTTCCCGCGCGACCGGCTCGTCCCGCGGGCCGCCGAGCTGCTCGAGGTCGACGCCGACCGGATCGAGCAGGCGATCGCCGACGAGGAGCGCGACGGCCGCATCGTCGTCGAGCAAGAGCGCCCCGGCGAGCCCGTCTACCGGCAGGCACTCCACGAGGCCGAGTTCGTCGTGGGCGGGGTGCTCCGCCACAG
>JAWODX010000069.1:0-26140 GCA_046483085.1 Planctomycetota bacterium | reverse complement strand
GCCGGATGGACGGGCGCCCCCGTACGCCCGGCGAGCCGAGCCGGGCGTCGGACGACGTATGCAGGTGCGCCTGTCGCCCTCGGCTCGGGCGACGTACCCGCCGGCGCCGGATCCCTGAAATCAAGAGTCAGACACCACTGGTCGGCCGGAACGGACGGTTCATGCCAACCCTGGGAGAAACGGGGCGCCCTTGACCCTCCTGCTCGATTTCGTTTACCTGCTCATCTTCCTCCTCGGCCTGCCGTACGCGGCGTACAAGACCCTGACCAGCGAGCGGTTCCGCGCCGGCTGGGGACAGCGGTTCGGCGGCGTGCCCGAGCTCGAGCCGGGCTTCCGTCTGTGGGTGCACTGCGCGTCGGTCGGCGAGGTGCGGCTGGTCCGCACGCTCGTCCCCCGGCTGGAACAGGCCTACCCCCAGGCGGACCTCGTGATCTCGACGAACACGAACACGGGGATGGAGACGGCGAAGCGGACCTGCCCCGGCCACACCGTCTTCTACTTCCCGCTTGATTTTTCGCCGGTCGTCCGTAGAGTGTTCCGTAAGATCAAGCCATCGGTCGTCGTGCTGGTCGAGCTCGAGGTCTGGCCGAACTTCCTCGCCCTGGCGGGCCGGCGCAACGTGCCCGTCGTTGTCGTGAACGGTCGGATCACCGGGAAGTCGGCCCGCGCGTACCGACGCCTCGGCCCGGTCGCGCGACGGATGTTCGCGGCCCTGAACCACGCGGCGGTGCAGAACCTGGAGTATGCCGCCCGGTTCGAGCGGCTCGGCGTGCCGGCCGCCCGGGTGACCGCGGCGGGGACGATGAAATATGACACCGTGGCCACGGCGGTGGCCCCGGGCGTGACCGAGGAGTACCGACGTAAACTGAAGCTGGATTCGGGCGATACGGTAATCATCGGCGGATGTACGCATCCGGGCGAGGACGAATCGCTCATTGACTATGTGAAACGGCGCCCGGGGGCGGGCCTCCGCCTGGTCCTCGTGCCGCGCCATCGCGAACGCGCGGCCGAGGTGGAGCGGCTGATCCGGTCGGCCGGGCTCACGGCGGTGCGGAAAACGGCGATCGACCGCGGCGAGGCGCCGGCCGACTTCGACCGGCGCCCGCACGTCATCCTGGTCGACACCACCGGCGAGCTGGCGAACCTGTACGCGGTGGCGACGCTCGTGTTCGTGGGCGGGAGCCTGGTCGAGCACGGCGGCCAGAACATGATCGAGCCGGCCGCACTGGGCAAGGCGGTGATCGTCGGGCCGCACACGTGGAACTTCCGCGACACCGCCCGGCTCCTCGCGTCGGCCGACGGCATTGTCCGGGTCGACAATGCGGACGGGCTCGTGGCGGCGCTGGACCGGCTGGCCGGTGATCCGGAGGCCCGGGCCGAACTGGGCCGGCACGCCCGCCGGGCCGTGCTCGGCGCCCAGGGCGCCACCGAACGAAATGTCAGCGCGATCCGCCCGGTGCTCGACGCGGCCCGAGACCGGGCCGCCGAAAACGTGGAGCGAAAGGAGACGCTTGATGAGTAGGCACCTGTTCACGTCCGAGTCGGTCACCATGGGCCACCCGGACAAGGTGGCGGACCAGATTTCCGACGCCGTCCTCGACGCGATCATGGCCCAGGACCCCTACGGCCGCGTCGCCTGCGAGACGCTGGTGACCACCGGCCTCGCCATCATCGCCGGCGAGATCACCACCGACTGCTACGTCGACATACCCCGGGTCGTCCGGGACACCATCCGGGAGATCGGCTACACCGATGCGTCGATGGGATTCGACTGCGAGACCTGCGCCGTCCTCACCTCGATCGACAAGCAGTCGGAGGACATCTCGCAGGGGGTGACCGAGGGCGAAGGGCTGTACGCCGAACAGGGCGCCGGCGACCAGGGCATGATGTTCGGCTACGCCTGCACCGAGACCCCCGAGCTGATGCCCATGCCCATCCACCTGGCCCATCGCATCTGCGAGCACCTCGCCCGGTTCCGCCAGGACCGGGTGGTCAAGTGGCTCCGGCCCGACGGCAAGTCGCAGGTCACCATCGAGTATCACGACAATATGCCGCGCCGCATCCACACCATCGTCGTCGCCACCCAGCACACGCCGGAGGTCTCGTACGATACGATCCGTCGGACGGTCATCGACGAGATCGTGCCCCAGGCCGTGCCCACGGAGCTGCTGGACGACGACACGATCTACCACATCAACCCGACCGGCCGGTTTGTGGTCGGCGGCCCCCAGGGCGACTGCGGCGTCACCGGCCGCAAGATCATCGTCGACACCTACGGCGGGCGCGGCGCCCACGGCGGCGGCGCCTTCTCCGGCAAGGACCCCACGAAGGTCGACCGCAGCGCCAGCTACATGGCGCGGCACATCGCGAAGAACATCGTCTCCGCCGGCATCGCCACCGAGTGCGAGGTCCAACTGTCCTACGCCATCGGCGTGGCCCGGCCCATCTCGGTCCTCGTCAACACGTTCGGCACGGGGAAGGCCGACGACGAGCGGCTCGTCGACGTGGTGACCGACCTGTTCGACCTGCGCCCCAAGCAGATCATCGACTACCTGAAGCTGCGGCGCCCCATTTTCAAAAAGACCGCCCGGCACGGCCATTTCGGCCGCGAGGAGCAGAGCTTCACGTGGGAGCGGACCCACCGCGCCGACGACCTCAAGGAGGCGGCCGGCATACCGTGAACCCCATATATGATGCGCGACACTATATCGTTTGCACGTGGTTGTGTGTGTCGCGGGCATCTTGCCCGCGGTCTTGCGGCCATCCTGGCCGCGTCGACCGCCCCGATGCAGCACGAGGGCAAGATATCCCCATGACACGCGGCGAGGATGCGCGCGTCACGAGGTCCGAAATGCAACCTGTCTTGTGTCGCAAATAGTCATTCCTGCGAAGAGGAGAGAGACCGTGGACCACGACGTAAGAGACCTGTCCCTGGCCGAGGCCGGCGAGCTGCGGATCGACTGGGCCGGGCTTCAGATGCCCGTCCTCGAACTCATCCGCGACCGCTTCGCCCGCGAGAAGCCGCTCGACGACGTGACCATCGCCGCCTGCCTCCACGTGACGACCGAGACCGCCAACCTCGCCATCACCCTCCAGGCCGGCGGGGCCTCCGTCTACCTCTGCGCCTCCAACCCGCTCAGCACCCAGGACGACGTCGCCGCCGCACTCGTCCGCAACCACGACATCCCCGTCTTCGCCGTCAAGGGCGAGGACAACGAGACCTACTACGACCACATCTACGCCTGCCTCGACGCCCGGCCGCAGATCACCATGGACGACGGCGCCGACCTCGTCTCCACCCTCCACAAGGAGCGCCGCGACCAGATCCCCGACATCCTCGGCAGCACCGAGGAGACAACGACCGGCGTCATCCGACTCCGCTCCATGGCCGCCCACGGCGTCCTCGCCTTCCCCGTCATCGCCGTCAACGATGCCGACACCAAGCACCTCTTCGACAACCGCTACGGGACCGGGCAGAGCACCCTCGACGGGATCATCCGGGGGACGAACGTCCTCATGGCCGGCAAGACGGTCGTCGTCTGCGGCTACGGCTGGTGCGGCCGCGGGTTCGCCACCCGCGCCGACGGCGCCGGCGCACACGTCGTCGTCTGCGAGGTCGACCCGCTCCGGGCGATCCAGGCGGTGATGGACGGCTACTCCGTCATGCCCATCGCCGAGGCGGCCGAGATCGGCGACGTCTTCTGCACGCTGACCGGCGACTGCCATGTCATCCGCGAGGAGCATTTCCGCAAGATGAAGGACGGCGCCATCGTCTGCAACGCCGGCCATTTCGACGTCGAAATCGACAAGGGCGCCCTGGAAAAGCTGACCCAGAGCAAGCGGGAAGTGCGCCCGCTCGTCACCGAACACACCCTGGAGGACGGCCGGCGGGTCACCCTGCTCGCCGAGGGCCGCCTGGTGAATCTCGCACTCGCCGAAGGCCACCCGCCCTCCGTCATGGACATGAGTTTCGCCAACCAGGCGCTCTGCGCCGAGTTCGTCCGCGCCAATCACGAAGACCTGGAGAAACAGGTCTATCCGGTCCCCGAGGAGATCGACAAGAAGATCGCCCGCCTGAAGCTCGACTCGATGGGCGTCGAGATCGACCAGCTCACCGAGGAGCAAAAAGAGTACCTGGCGAGTTGGAAGCTGGGGACCTGAGCCCGCGGCCGGCCGCCTTGAAGGGCCAGGAGCCGGCGGATATAATCCGCCCCCATTCGCCGCTCGCGAGGGGCACGAGGACGACATGAAGCTTCACTTCACCCGATACGGCATGCGGGAGCTCAAGCTGTTCGGCGGGCTGGCCGCCGCGCTCCTCGTCGGGGCGACCGCGCTGGCCATCGCCCTGACCGACTCGTTCACCCTCGTGCTGTTCGTCCTCATCGTGACCGCGCTCCCGTTCGTCTGGGTCCTGTCGTTCTTCCGCGACCCCGAGCGCAAGATCCCCCGGGGCGAGCATCGGCTGGTGGCGCCGGCCGACGGCGTGATCTACGACATCGCCGACGTGGACGGCCCGGACTTCATCGGCGAGGAATGTACGCGCATCGGCATCTTCCTCTCCATCTTCGACTGCCACGTCAACCGCGTGCCGTGTTCCGGCCGCGTGGACGAAATCACCTACGAGAGGGGGCAGTTCTTCAGCGCGTGGACGAAGGCGAACCTGTGTTCGGCCAGGAACGAGTCGAACTTCATCGGCCTGTCCGACGCGGCGGGCACCGAGACGAGAATCGGAGTGAAGCAGATCGCCGGCCAGATCGCACGACGCATCGTCTGCGACCTCCGGGAGGGCGATGCCGTCGAGCGCGGCGAGCGGTTCGGCATGATCAAGTTCGGCTCGCGCGTCGAGCTCTTCATCCCCAAGTCCGCCCACTTCGAGCTCAAGCTCAAACTGGGCGCCCCGCTGAAGGCCGGCCGGACCGTGGTCGGAAACCTCGGGGCCGAGCCCGACCAGCCGCCCGGGCCGGAGGGCGACCAGGAGCTCGTCGAGATCGAGCCGGACGAGCACGCCGGCGAAACCGAACTCGAACTGGAAGAGCCGGCCCCGGACGACGACGACCGGCACGCGGCGGCCGTCCGCGCACAGCCCGAGCACCACGGACCCGCGGGAACCGCAGCCGAGGACGGGCCTCCGCCGGCCTGCCGGGACGACGGACAGACGCGCGGCGAGAACGAGCAGCCGCACCCGTGACCGCCCTGCCTCTGCGCGGACCGCGGACGGCGAAGACCGCCAGGGACGCCCCCGTATGAAATCCCGCATCTGGATCCTGCCCGCCCTCGTCACGCTCGCCAACCTCGTCTGCGGGTTCGCCGCCATCGGCGTCGCCACCTACGGCGAGATCAACCTCGAGGAGACCCTCGACTGGCGCGGGCTGGACGCGTTCGCGCTCGCCGCGCTCTTCATCCTGGCCGGGCTGATGTTCGACGCGCTCGACGGGACGATCGCGCGGATGGCGAACCTGACCAGCGAGTTCGGCGCCCAGCTCGATTCGCTCTGCGACATGATCAGCTTCGGCGTCGCCCCCGCCTACCTCGTCTTCCTCCAGGCCCTCAACAAGGAGCTGTTCCAGCACGATCGGTATGCGTGGGTCTGCGCCGCGCTCTACATCCTCTGCGCCGCCCTGCGGCTCGCCCGGTTCAACGTGCAGACCGGGCCGGAGACCGACGACCACCGCGTCTTCCACGGCCTGCCCGCGCCGGCGGCCGCCGGCGTCATCGCCGCCATGATCCTGCTCGACTCCAGTCTGCGCCAGGCCCTCTCCTGGCCCGCCTCCCTCATGCCGTTCGTCACGGTCATCCTCGCCGGCCTGATGGTCTCCAGCCTCCGCTACGTCCACGTGGTCAACCACGTGTTCCGCGCGCGCGCCTCGTTCCTCCACCTCGTGGTGATCGTGCTCGGCGTGCTCGCCTTCCTCGCCCTCGCCCAGTACTACGAGTACATCCTGCTCGTCTCGTTCGGGCTCTACGCGCTGAGCGGGCCGGCGGCGTCGGCCTATCGGCGCTTCGGCCGCGGCCGACCGGGCGGGTCGGCCGGCGAGAAGCGGCGGGACCTCCCCGAATAGCCGGGCAGCGCCCCCACATCAGGCCCGGAGCAGCGATCGCAGCCCCTTCCGGTCGAGCAGCCACATGATCAGGCCATACGTGCCCGCGCCGACCAGGGCAGGGACCGCCACCCGAGCGAGCCGGACGAGCAGGTGGGACGAATCGGTGAGGGCGTTCAACCCGGCCAGCGCGCCGAGGGTCGGGCCGGCCATCACCACCGTGCCCACAACGATCCGCGCGACCGGCCGGCAGAGCCGGCCGAGCGCGCCCCCGGCCCCGCCCCGCCGAAGCGCCCGCCGCATGGCCACGAACAACAGCGCCGCCTGGAGCGACATGGCAATCGCGGTCGCCAGCGCGATGCCCCCGTGGCCGAGCGGGGTCCGCGCCAGCAGGATGCTCAGCACCGCGTTCGTCAGCAGCGCGACGGCCGCCACCTTGAGCGGGGTGCGGGTATCCTTGAGCGCGTACATCGCCCGGGAGAAGATGCTCACGAACCCCATGGCCACGAGCCCCAGGGCGTAGCAGCGGACGGCGGTCGTGAGCATTTGCGCCTCGTCCGCCTCGAACTTGCCGGCCCGGAACACGCCCGCCAGCGGCTCGGCCAGCAGGACCGTGCCCAGCGACAGGGGCACGAGCACGAGGAGCCCGAGGTGCATGGTCTGGCCGGCGGCGTCCTCGAACCGGCCGAGGTCCCCCCGTCCGGCGTGCTCGCTCAGCGGGACCAGCGCCGCCCGGCCGACCGACAGCCCGAACAGGGCGAACGGGAGCAGGACCAGCGGCATTGCGTACCGGAGAGCGGAGACCGCCCCGCTGGGCAGGGTGCTGGCGACCGCGCAGTCGACGGCCGTGGCACATCGCGCGATCAGGGCGGCCAGGCACACCGGCCCCGCGGCCCGGAACGCCTCCCGCGCATAGCGGTCGGACCAGCCCGCCGCCGGCACGCGGACCGCCGGGACCCCGCCCCGCCGCCGGGCGGCCGCCAGGGCGGCCACCGTCGCCGCCAGGTACAGCACCCCGCCCGCCAGCACCCCGACGGCCAGGCTGTACGTCCCCAGCCGCCGGTGAAGCAGCACCATCCCGCCGATCCAGCCGACGTTGAAGAGGATCGGCGAGGCGCTGTAGGCGAGCGCCCGGTCGTGGGCGAGGAGCAGCGCCCCGCAGAACGCCGCCAGCCCGATGATGACCATGAACGGGCACATGAGCCGGCCGAGGGCGGCCGCGTCCGACGCCATCGCCCGGTCGAACCCAGGCGCCAGGACCCAGCCGACGAGCTGGGGCGCGAAGAGAAAACAGAATCCGGCCGCAGCCAGCAGAGCCAGGACGAACCACTTGAGGGTCACGCGGGCGGCGCGCCAGGCGGCCCGCCGCTCGCCCCGGGCCACGAGCGATTTGAAGACGGGGAGAAAGGCGCTCTCGACCGCCTGCTCGCCGAGGGCGCGCCGGAAGAGGTTGGGGATGAGATACGCGACGAAGAAGACGTCGGTCGCGCCCCGGCCGCCGAAGAACCGGGCCATGAGGAGGAGGCGGACGAACCCGAGCGCCCGGCTGCCGAGCGTTCCGACGAGGAGCCGGAGGGCGCGCCCGGCGATGTGGCCGGATGCGGCGGGCGGCTCGGGCAAGGCAGGTCTCCCAGCGTTCGGGGACGGGGCCGGGCCTCCTGCGTCGAAGGCCCGGCTCGTCGGCCCGGTTCGAGCTGACCGGAAGGGCGCACAACACGGGACTGACATTCTTCATATCGGCAATGCGAGGCCGGCGCTTGAACGGACATTCGGCGGAGATGGGTCAGGGCTTGCGGGGAGGGCCGTCTCGGAGCAGCTTGCGCATCAGTTCGTCGGGGTCACATCCGGCGACGTCGTCGCTGCTGATCTCGCCCAGCTTTTCGAACTTGCGCAGCTCGGCGTAGTTGGAGAACTCGATGTAGTCGGCGTACCGGAGTTTCCTGCGTTTCGGCTTGGGCTCCTTCGGCGGCTCGCAGAAGGCGGGGTTCGTCTCGGGGGTCTGTTTCGGAGGCTTCTGGGACTGGAGCAGGTCCGTCAGCTTCCGCATCTGCTCTTCGAGCTGCCGCAGGCGGAGCAGGTACTGCCGATAGGTGAGCTCGGCGAGCTGCAGCCGCTTGGCCGCCTCACCGAGCTGGTGGGTGGTCGCAGCGAGCTTGTCCGCGATCTGTTTGAGGTATTTCTTCGATTCGTCCTTGCTGTTGAACATTCGTGTCCACCCCCGAGCAGGCGTCTGGCGGCGAAATCGTGCTTACCGTGCTTACGGGGGGAGAGAGTGCAAAATCCACGCCGCAGGGAGCGGAAAAGCGCGAGCTTTCCGGGCCGCAGGCCATAATGGCTTGTAAGGCAGGGCCTTAGGTGCACGGCGGCCGGCCGCGGCGGGCCGCTCGGCCGTGTCGGCCGGGCTCGGTGGAGTATATTTTTGTCAACATGCCGCCGGCCGATTCTGCCGGGCGTACGCGTAATCTTATGGCACGCAATCTCTTAGACCGCTCGGCCGCCATGTTGCAAAAACGAAACGCCAGGGCCTGGGTGGTTGCCGGAAACCATCACGTCGCAGAGGGAGTGCAGCGAGAGGGGGGCGGGAGAGGAGCGGTCAGGTCTCGGTGGGTTCCTCCTCGCCGGGGGCCGCGTCCGGCTCGGCCAGCGGTTCCGGGCCGGCCACGATGCCGTAGAGGTAGATGAGGATCTGGACGTGGACCCCCTTTTCGTCGGCGGCGGACATATCCACCGTGACCACTTCCATGTAGTCCGGGTCCGACTCGACGCCGCGCACGAACTGGCCGACGGCGTGGTAGGGCCCGCGCAGATCGAGCTGGTAGGGGAATCGCATGAACCCGCCGCCCACGGGAACCGGTTCGCGCGGCTTCGTCTGCCGGATCTTCAGGCCGTGCCGGTCGGCGGCCCGGACCAGGTCCTCGAGCACGGCGGGGACCTCCGACTTCACGGGCACCCGCTTGTCGAAGGCCGTGAGCCGGCTCCGCGTCTTCTTGTTCTCGGCGATGAGTTTCTCGCAGTCGCGCCGCTTCTGGGCGTTCTGTTCGATCTTCTTGACCGCCTCGGCGTTCTGCTTCCCCTGCTGCCTGGCCCGGGAACGGATCGGTGTAATGAGGAGGATCTGGATCAGGATGACGACGGCGATGTCCAGGGCCGCCAGGCTGGCGGCGATCACGATGTCCTTCTGTCTCAGAATCGTCTTCCTGGCCATTTTATTCCTCTTCCGCCGGCGCCTCTTCCTGGATCAGCTCGGCGAGCCTGGGCTCGCGGAACCGGAGCGAAATGGAGAACTGCTTGACGCTCCGCTCGTTCCGCGCCCTGCTGTTGCAGTAGTCGAGTTCCGCCCCGGCGAAGGTGCGGCGAATGTAGCGATTCGCGTTCAACGCCCGCAGGAAGGTCGCCACCTCGAGGTCGGTTTTCTCTTCGCTGCCGTAGCCGAGGATGGTGGCCTGCCGGCGGGGGTAATCGACGGTGAGCGCGGTGAGTCGGAGATTGGCGGGCAGGCTCTCGGCGACGACCTGCAAGAGCGGGGTGGACGAGAAGCCGGTGTGCGTGATGGCGGTCGCCGCGGCGGCCCTGTGCTGCAGCTCGTCGCGTTCGGCCTCCGCGTGGGCAATCCGCCCGGGCAGTTCCCGGTACTGGCCCAGCTCCGTGCTGAGCTGTTGATATTCGTTCCGATGTTTCTTGCAGTCCCGCCGCGCCACGCCGGCCGTGGCGAGCTGGGTGACCAGCCAGATCGCGCTGATGGCGATCAGCCCGAGGAGCGGCATGTAGGGCACCGGGCTGGGGCGTGCGGGCCGCATTTCGGGCGGGATCAGGTTAACCTGCATTTTTCGCCCCTCCTGCGGCGGCGACGACGGCCAGGCCGTGCAGCGTCGGGTCGAACTCGCCCGTCTCATCCTCGAGGGCGCCGGCGGTGTCGAGCACACTCACGTCGAGCTCGAGTTGCTGCGCGAGGTAATCGGGCAGCTCGGCCAGCACGGCCGACTGGCCGAGGAGGAACAGTCGCTCGACGGCCGGCGACAGAAGTTCGATCTCGAAATAGTCGAGGGTCTTGTTCGCCTCTCGGACAATGCGGGCGAGGTAGTGCGAACTCGGGCCCTTGGGGTCGTCTTTCGGCTCGCTCACTCCGGCCTCCGAATCGTCGGCCGCGGCCGATCCCGGTTCCAGTTTGAGGATGGGGCGGGAGAGGGTGAGCTTCTCGTGCACGACGATATACACCTCGCTCCACTCGGGATTGATCTGCATCACCCCGATCGGCCGGCCGTCGGCGAGTTCGGCCCGGGCCAGCAGGTTGGTGACCGAGACACCCTCCACTTCCATCGAATCGATGGGACAGCTCGCCTCCAGGAACGAGCCGAGGATCAGCCGCAGTTTCTGGGTGGGGATGCTCGTGGCGAACACGCGGCAGCGCTCGCCGTGGCGCTCCACGGTCACCGACTGGTAGCTCATCTCGCTGGCCGAGTTGTTCAGCTTGTTCTCCAGTTTCAGCTTGACCGCGCTGTCGAGCTGGTCGCCCTTCAGCGGGGGGACGATGAAATAGTGGCTGGCCGCGAGGTCGCTGCACACGGTCAGCCGGGTGATGTCCGACTTGAAGCTGATCTCCCTCTTCGCCCGGCGGAGGAGCGCCGAGACCTTTTCCACCGGCCAGCCGCCCGGCTCGCGCCGCAGCGACTCGCGGAACAGCCCCCGCAGCACGATCACCCCGTCCTTCAACACGACGCGCGCCAGGGTCACCGCCTGGCGGCCGACGTGAATCCCCATGATCTTGGGGAGGTTCTTCTTCCGCCGCAATAGTTGCATGTCCGCAGTCCCCCTATCCTCCCCCGCCGTCGACCGTGGCCGGCCCGTCCGTCCAGGCCTCACACCCCCACACACTGCTCTTGCGGTGCAGCCACGCCTCGAGGTCACACGATCCGACCGGCTCGGCCTGGGTCGGCCAGTAGGCGGAGACCGAGACCCGCCGCCAGTTGCCTATCGGTCGGGTGATGGTGTAGGTGTATTCGCCGGCCGGATCGCCCAGGTCGTCGTAGACGGTGGTCAGCGATCGGGTGTGGGGCCAGGGGCTCTCCGGGTAATTGACGACGTAGGCGGTGGCGTCGGCCCGGGCCAGTTCGGCCAGGTAGAGCGCCCGTGCGTCGCCCGCCACGCCCCGGTCGTTGTCCAGGCGGGCGAGGTAGTAGTCGACTGCGGCCAGCAGAAACACGGAGAGGACGGAGATCAGCAGGGCCGCGATGCACAGTGCGGCCCCGCGCCGGCGCCGTGGCGGGCCGGGGCTAGTTCCGATGCGCCACATACCGTTCGCCTTCCTTGATCAGGTCGACACCCTTCCGCGTCAGGCACGTCGCCTGGATCACGACGTGGGTGGGCGACCCGGGATCCACGTCCACCGCCGCCATCCCGGGGCAGAACACCTGGAACGCGCGCCCGGCGGGGAGCGACGTGTTCCCCGCCGCTCGGTCCACGGTCAGCGTCTGGCCCAGGCTGTCGCGCAGATAGATGGAATCGTCGGTGATGGGCGGGCTGCCGGTGAACTCGAAGGGAAAGACATAGCTCGTGTCGTAGAAGACATATCGGCGGAGCTGCCGCACGCCGCCGTCGGTCTCGAACGGGCAATAGACCACGACGCCCTGCGTGGCCGGTTCCAGGGAGGCGGTCACGTGAAAGGTGCCGTCGGCGTCGCGGAACGAGGGCAGGGCGACCGAGCACTCGTCGCCGTCCAGACCCTCGCAGCAGACGGTGACGTCGGCCGAGCCCGTCTCTCGCAGGTCCTGTGCGAGCCGGTCGAGCGCCGCGTTGACCCGCGAGCCGACCACTCCCTTGATGCAGGCGGTAACGAACACGTCCATCCCGCTGTCCAGGGCGACGGCGAAGGCGCCGACCACCGCGCACATCAGGCCGACCGAGATGATGGCCTCCACGTACGTGAAGCCGCCACGGGGACGCAGGGCCCGGCGGCGGCGGAGAGGACCGTTCACCTGTGCGCTCCTCAATCGAGCCTCTGAGATCCCCCCTGGCCGTCGGGCCGGACAGGGGACGCGCCGCCCTCGGGTCAACTCCCGGCCTTGCCGAAGACCAGCGCGGCTTCCCGCGCCGGTCCGTCCGCGTCGGCCGGGCGCCGCACCCGCACGGTGACCTGCCACCAGTCCGAGTCCGGATCGCCGTCGCCGTACTCGACGACGACGTCGACCCCGTCCTGGGCGTCGTACTGGTCACACAACGATTGCCAATCGCCCGTACACCGGATCACGTCCTCGGCCACGTTCCGCGCCTTGGCCAGGGCGTCCCGGCTGTTCCGGGCTTGCTGCTGACCGTCGCTGACGGCGACCAGCACCTGGACGAGGCAACTGACGGCGATGGTCAACAGGCCGAGCGCCACGGAGAGTTCGACCAGGGTCATGCCCGCCCGGCGGGGGCGGGCGCCCGCGGTCGACGCGCCGTACGGCGCTCGGGACCCGTTACTCACTGATCGGCGTCCAACTGGCGCTGTCGCCAGGAGCCGTGGTGAACTCCGCGGGGACGTCCACGTTGTCCGACCAGTCCGTTCCGGTTGCGGCGTCGACGGCGGTGCTGTCCAGGTCACCCTCGTAGATGGTGCCTTCCTGGGTGACACAGTACTCCTTCTGGCCGCTGCGGCCGTCTTCGACGGGGCAGGCGCCGAAGCAGTAGGCGTATTGGGCGCTGTCGTCGTCGACCTGGCCGAAGAAGTAGCCGGACTTCTTTCCGCTGGCCAGCGAATCATCGATCAGGCCCTCGCTCGACAGCTCCGACAGGGTCCCGTACACGTTGTAGCGGTTCATGTACGTGCCCTCGGCGGACATGAGTGTGCGGAGGGCGCCGATGGCGGCCGTCTCGTTCGCGCTCATCCGCGACTTCATCAGGTTCGGAATGGCGAACGCGGCGACGATGGCGATGATCGCGAGCACGATCATCAGCTCGACCAGCGTGAACGCGTTTTTGCGTCGTTTCAACATTGGGTTTCTCCTTCATTCGGTCCGGTTCCGGCCGGGGAGAGAACGGGGCGGCCCGGGAGCAGGCAGGCTCCCGAGCCGCGTCCGTTTGCCAGCAATGGGTTCCCAGGCCTGGAAACGCACACGGCGAGCCGCGCCTATTCGCTGATAGGCGTCCAGTTCGTCGAGTCGTCTTCCGGTGCGGTTGTGAACGTTTCGGGGACACTGGCTTCGCCTGGGGTCCACGACGTGCCGTTGTCGGTGCTCATGGCCGACGTGTCGAAATCGGCCTCGAACACGGTCCCCTTCTGGGTAATCGAGTACTCCTTCTGGCCGCTCTTGCCGTCCTCGACAGGTGCGGCGGCGAAGCAGTACGCGTAGTCGTAGCCGGTATCGATCTCGCCGTACAGGTAGCCCGACTTGCGGCCGCTGGCGATCGAGTCGTCGATCAGCCCCTCGGTATTGAGCTGGGCCAGGGTGCCATAGAGCCCGTACCGGTTCATGTACGTCGCCTGGGCAGACATGATCGCCCGCAGGCCACCAACGGCCGACGTCTCGTTCGCGCTCATCCGCGACTTCATCAAGTTCGGGATGGCGAACGCGGCCACGATGGCGATGATCGCCAGCACGATCATCAGCTCAACCAGCGTGAAACCTCGTTTCCGCCTATTCATCTCCACGTCCTCCTAGGGAAACAAAGCAGACTGAATCGCAGCGGGGTCCGCCCCCGCCGCAAGCATCCAGCAGGATGTCATGTCAATTTCTCATCTCCTTTCCCGCCCCGCTCGCCGGCCGCCGGGCGGCCGGATCGGCAAGGCAGCTCTCGATCCACAACGTGGATGCAAGGATGGAGCCATCCACCTGAGCTCGTACCACTGACCCGTTGTCAAAGCCTACTGAGCCCGAACACCAAGAGAAGTTTCGGTATGCCGACACGTCGGGTTAATGATTTCCGCGAAGATTTCGCGGCCCGCGCCGAGCCGCGAGCCGGGCGGCCCCCGCCGCCTCCGCCGCTCCGGCGCCCCTCCGGGCCGGCGGCACGCCGTCCCGAACGCCCTTCCCCGCCCCGGACGCACAGGATGCCGCCGGAAACCACGACAACACGACCACACCAGGCCTCGGGGTAATGACGGCCCGCCGTGCAGTCGCGCTCCGGGGTCGCACGGGCCGGGCCCACGTCCCGAAAAAACAACATGACGCAATCCTCACTTTTTCAAGGACTTACGCCCCATCGCTGGGGGCTGCCCCGGCACGAGGGTCTAGAAAAATCAACATGCGGCCGGCGGCCGGCGCCCTCCTCCGCTGCCGCCGAATGATCTTATCTCTTTGCGAAGTACTGATTTATGGCAACGGCCGGGAATGGCCCCGCGGCCGGGCATCCCGTTTGCGAGGGTGTCGGGTGCCCCGGCCTGACCGGGCGTTGACAACACGAGCGAGGTGGTGAAAGGGACGCGATGGGCTGGCTTTACCTGCTCTTGTACGTGGTTCTGCTCGTCTGTGCCGCCGTGGTGGGCTGGGCGGTGGGGCGGAGGGGGGGCCGGGGTTTCGGTCTCTGCCTGCTCGGCGCGGCCGGGCTGATGCTGCTGAGGACGTTCCTCTACGCCCATCCGGAATACGAACAGCACCTGCTGCTTTTCTGGGACGATTACGTGTATTTCGCCGACTGGGGGGCGCCGCTGGGCGTGCTGATGGCCTTTGGGCTGGCGGCCCGGCTCAATGATCGGCCGATCCGGCGCGCGATCGTGATCGCTCTCGCCCTGGTGGCGCCGGTCTTCTGCTGGGACACGGCGGCGGTCTGCCTGCGGCCGACGTATGCGATGCCGGCCCGGTTCGACGAGAACGGGGTCTGCCTGCAGAGCACGAGCCACTCGTGCGGGCCGGCAGCGGCCCTGATGGTCGTGCGAGCGCTGGGAGAGGACGTGAGCGAGGGAGAGATGGCCAACCTCTGCCTGCTCCGCCCGGGCAAGGGGGTGACCGCGCTCGAGCTGTGCCGCGGCCTGAACATCGCCCTCCGCGCGACGGGCCGGCGCGGGCGGATCGAGCGGCTCGCCGCGGGGGAACTCGACGGTCAGCGGCTGCCCTTCCTGGCCGAACTCCGCCGGCCCGACGGCCGCTACCACTGCGTATCGGTCCTCGACATCACAGACGACGTGCTGACGGTCGGCGACCCGGCGTTCGGCCAGACGACGCTCGACCGCGAGCAGTTCCTGCACCGATGGACGGGGATCGCCATCACCGTGGGGGGCTCGGAGGCCCGGCTGGCGGCGGCCGGGGCGTCACATTGACGTGACGCGGATGATTTCTTCCAGGGAGGTGATGCCGGCGAACGCCTTGCGGAGCCCGCACTCGAACAGGGTGGCCATTCCTTCCTGGCGGGCCTTGTCCCGCAGGTCGGAGATGTTGGCTCCCTCGGCGATCATCGCCTTGACCGTCGGGGTGACCGGCATCATTTCCGCCACACAGGTCCGGCCCTTGTAGCCGGTCCCGTTGCACTGTTCGCAGCCCTCGCCCTGGTAGGTGTGCTGGGCGTTTTCGCTCCCCTCGGGCAGCTCGTCGGCGTGTTTGTCGAGGAAGGTCTGGGGGATCTTGACGGGTTTCTTGCAGCGCTGGCAGACGCGCCGGACGAGCCGCTGGGCCTGGGCGAGGTTCAGCGACGCGGAGAGCATGAACGGCTCGACCCCCATGTCGAGCAGACGGGAGACGGCGCCGGGGGCGTCGTTCGTGTGCAGGGTGCTGAGCACGAGGTGGCCGGTCAGCGCCGCCTTGATGGCGATGTCCGCCGTCTCGTGGTCGCGGATCTCACCGACCATCACGACGTCGGGGTCCTGCCGCAGGATCGAGCGCAGGCCGCTGGCGAAGGTGAGGCCGACCTTGGCGTTGCACTGGACCTGGTTGATGCCGAAGATGTTGTACTCGACCGGGTCTTCCAGGGTGATCAGGTTGACGTCGTCGCGGTTGAGGTTGTTGAGGGCGGAGTAGAGGGTGGTGCTCTTGCCGGAGCCGGTCGGCCCGGTGACGAGGACGATGCCGTTGGGCTTGCTGATCTCCTCGAGGAAGGTGTCGCGGGCGTTCTCCTCGAACCCCATGTCGGTGAAGTCGAGCTGGAGGCTGCTCTTGTCGAGGATCCGCATGACGACTTTTTCGCCGTGCTGGGTGGGGAGGACGGAGACGCGGAAGTCGATGTCGCGGCCCTCGTAGTCGAGTTTCATTCGGCCGTCCTGGGGGATGCGGTGCTCGGCGATGTCGAGGTTCGACATGATCTTGAGGCGGGAGACGAGCGGGGGATAGACCTGGTGGTCGCCTTCGAGGACCGGCGCGAGGCGGCCGTCCTGCCGATACCGCAGCCGAAACACCTTCTCGTACGGCTCGAGGTGGATGTCGCTGGCGCCCCGGGCGATGGCGTTGTTCAGGATCAGCTCGACGAGGCGGACGACGGTCTCTTCCTTCGCCTCGGACCCGCCCTTGGCGCCGGGGGCGCCCTGCTTGGTCTCCTCGATGGCGGCCTGCATCTCCTCCTCCGACGCCGCGTGCCGCTTCAGCCGGACCTGCGCCTGCTTCTGGGCCTCCAGCTTCTGGTAGTTCTGCTCGATGGCCTGCTGGATCTGCTCGTCGGTGGAGATGACCGGCACCACGTCGCATTCGGTGCGGCGGCTCACCTCGTCCAGGGTGGCGAGGTCGAGCGGGTTGGACATGGCGACGGTGAGCACGCCCTCGACCTGGGCCAGGGGCACGAAGATGTGCTTCTCCGCCAGCTTCCGGCTGATGACGTTCAGGAGGTGGCTGGGGACCGAGTAGCCGCTGACGTCGAAGTAGGCGAGCCCCTCGAACAGGTCGCAGAAGAAGGCGGCGCGGTCGATCGGCGCCAGGTCCTGCTGGCGGCACAGGTTTTCGTAGAGCGAGCCGCCGACCTCCTCCTGGGTCTCCAGGAGGTTCTGGACCTGGCTCTCGTCGAGGTAGCGGCCGCCGTAGAGGACGCGTCGCAGCCGGCCGCGAGCAGGCCCGGCCCCCCGGGTCATGGCCAGGGGGTCATCGCCGGGCGACTGTCTCGTCTCCGTCGTCTGCTCCGGGTCCAGGGGCGTCTGTTTGTTCGGCTCCGGTTCCATCGGTCCTCTGTTCCGCCGTATCAGCCTCGAGTTCGGCGGCCGCCTCTTTGGCTGCATCGTCCACGGCATCGGCGTCTTCCGAAGGCGGCGGGCCGCCGCCGGGCGGCGCCAGCCCTTCCTCCGATTCGGAGCCGTGGTAGGCGGCCTCGATCAGGGCGTCGAGCTCATCGGACGCACAAAGCATCGGCCGGATCTTCAACCCCGTCACCCGCCCCACCTCTTTCAGGGCCTCGGCGTCCAGCGGGTTGGCCGAGACGACGGTCAGGAAGTCGCGCGCCCGGCTGACGGGCATCAGGCGGCGCTTCTTGCAGAACGACTCGGGCAGGAGCGCCCGGATCTCGGGGTCGACCTGGCAACTGTCGGCCGGCACGTAGGGGATGTGCAGGGCGCGGATCAACAGGCCCTGCAGGTAGCTCTGGAGCAGGACGCCCTCGCGCACGAGCACGTCGCCGAGGTACTCGTTCGGATACTCGCCCTGCAGCGCCGACACGTCCTCGTGGCTGAGGACCTCCGAGTCCACGAGGATGCGGGCCAGCCGGCGCGACGCGTCCGCCGTGCTGACCGACGCCTCCCAATCAGTCTGCGTGTCCGACATCAGTCCTCCGTCCATCTACCCTGAGGACCCGTGACGGCTCATCCCCCGATCGACTGCGTGATCTTGATCATGGGGAAGAAGATCGAGACGACGATGCCGCCGACCACGACACCGAGAACCCCGATCAGGAGCGGCTCGATCATCGACGTGAGCCCCTCGACCGCCGAGGTGACCCGCTCGTCGTAGAAGTCCGCCACCTTGTTGAGCAGCGAGTCGAGCTGCCCGGTCTGCTCGCCCACCGCGATCATCTTCACCAGCATGGGCGGGAAGACCTTTTTCGACTCGAAGACCTGGGCCAGACCCGAGCCGCCGCTCACGCTCCCGATCGACTGCTTGACCGCCTCGCCGATCACCGCGTTGCCCGACGCCTCCTCGACGATCGCCAGCGCGTCCAGGATGGGCACCCCGCTGGAGAGGAGGGTACTCAGCGTCCGCGAGAACTTGGCGATCGCCACCTTGCTGAACAGGGGGCCGAAGACGGGCACCTTGAGCTTGAACAGGTCGAAGTAGTACTTGCCCCGCTTCGTCTTCATTGCGACGATGAACGCCGCGACGACCCCGATCACGATGAGGAACGATGCCAGCACGTTGCTCCTCGCGAAGTTGCTGATCCCCAGCACGACCTTCGTCGGCATGGGCAGCTCGCCTTCGACCAGGTCGAAGATCTTTGCGAACTTGGGGACCACGACAAACATGAGGATGCTGGCGACGCCGATGATCATCGCCGTGGCCAGGACGGGGTAGGTCATCGCCGACTTGACCTTCTGTTTGACTCGCTGCGACGACTCCATGTAGCCGGCGAGCTGGTTGAGGATGGCTGCGAGCTGGCCGCTGGCCTCGGCGGCACGCACCATGCTGATGTAGATCGTGGGGAAGATCCGCTTGTATTTCGAGATGGCGTCCGACATGCGAGTGCCCCGCCGGATCTCGGCCAGGATGTCGTTCAGCACCGCCTGGAACCCCTCCGTCTTCGCCTGCTCGGCCAGCGTCTGGAACGCCTGGTCGATGGGCAGCCCGGCGTCGACCATCGTGGCGAGCTGCCGGGTGAAGATCATGAGCTGCGCCGACTTGACCTTGGCATGCTTCGCCTTGGCGGGGAGGCGGGGGGCCGCTTTCTTCTCGCTGCCGCGCCGGGAGCGTTTCGGCTTGGAGCCGCCTTCATCGGCCGGCGTGACCGACGTCGCCGTCAGGCCTTCCTGCCCCAGTGCGGCGACGACCGCCGCCGAGTCCTCCGCCGGCATGGTCCCGCTCTTCGTCTTGCCGTCCCCGGCGATCGCCTTGTAGGTGAATGTCTGCATCTAGCCGCTCTCCTCCGCTTCGGCCGCCGGCTCGTCGCCCTGCTCCTCCGCCTCGCCGCTGTGGAACTCGTGCTCCTGTCGGTGCTGCCACAGACGTTCCTCGAACTCCTTCCGCTGCGCCGCCGCCTCCACGTCGTCCAGCAGGGTCGCCGAAACCAGGATGACCAGGTTGCTCTTCTCCCGCGTTTTCAGCGTGGTGCTGAACAGACCGCCGATCAACGGCGCGTCCATCAACACGGGGACCCCCCGGCGCAGCTTTCGCTCGTTGTACCGCATCAGGCCGCCGATCACGACCCACTTGCCGTCCGCGATGGTGACCACCGTCTTCGCCTCGCGGGTGTCGATGATGGGAGCCGCCGGGTCGGTATCCGTCCACCCGGTCAGCTCGAGCACCGCGGGCTGGATGTCCATCTCGATCTGCCCGTCGGCCAGCACGCGCGGCGTCACCTGGAGCTTCACCCCCGTCTCCTTGAACGTCACCTCCTCGTCCGTCAGCGTCACCTGGTCGACCACGCGGGTGTGGCGGGTGATGACCGGGACCTGGTTGACCACGTTCATCTCGGCCTTCTGCTTGTGGCCGGTGGCCACCGTCGGCTCGGAGAGGATCTCGGCGACGTCCTTCTCGACGAGCGCCTTCACCGCCGCGTCGATCCGATCGCTCACGAACGACGCGTTGACCGTGGTCGCCGAGACCGGGCTCTGCGTCAGGTCGATCCCCAGCTCCCCGCTCCCCGCGTCCCCGAACTTGCTCGACTTGAAGAACTCCGTGATGGAGATGCCCAGGCTGCGCGCCCGGTCGACCTTGATCTCGACGATCTTCGCCGTGATCGAGACCTGCGGCAGGGGCCGGTCCACCTCGGCCAGGATCTGCTCGACCTTGCGCAGTTGGTCCTGCGTGCCCACAATAATCAGCCGGTTCGAGAGGGGATCCTTCGCGATGCTCGCCTCCTCGGGGACGGCGCCGGGCACGAGCAGTTTCGCCGCCGCCTCCGCCTCCTTGTATCGGAGCTCGAAGACGCGCACGAGCCGCACCGGCTTGTCGAACGCCTTGAGGACCTCCGCCACCCGCGAAAGCTGCCGATCGGTCCCCGTGACGATCAGGCGGCGGGATTCGACGTCTTCCTTCACCTGGCTTGCGTCGGGGAGGATCGCCGGGACGAGCAGGTCCGCCGTCTCCTCCACGTCCGCGTACACGAGCGAGAACACCACCACCTTCGCCGGCTCGTCCGGCTTCTGCGCCTTCGCCTGCTCCTTCGCGCTCAGCACCTCGTAGATGCCGCTCTCCCGCCGGACCATCACAAACCCGGCGTTCTTGAGGATCACCTCCAGCGCCTCGAGCACCGGGGCCTCGGACAGGTGGAGCGTCACCTCGCCCGACAGCTTGCCCGTTCCGACCAGGTTGATCTGGTGCGCCCGGGCCAGCGCGGTCACCACGGCCCGCAGGTCCGCCTTCTCCAGCGAAACCGAGATGCCCCGCCCGCCGCCGGCCGCCTCGCCGCTCGCCCCCGGAAGGTCGCCGGCGCGCACCAGGCCCGAGGCGACCGCCAGACACGCGAACAACCCGATGACAGAGACGCGCGCGTTCACCTTATGGCTCCCCCCCTCTCAGGCTCGCCCGCTTCAGGATCAGGCGCACTTCGTCCTCCCCGTCGGTCAATACCACCGCCCCCCGCTCGACCCGCTCGAGCCGCACGCCCTCGGCCACGTGTTCGCCCTCGGTGTACACCCGGTCCTCGATGATGGCCAGTTGTCGGTCGGGCGTCCGGACGATGCCCTGGAGCCGCAGCCCCATCCGCTTCAGCTTGCTGGGCGCCTGGGCCACCTCGAACTCGGCCGGGGCGAACGGGCTGCGCAGCCCGCCGCCGTCGTACGTGAGCCGCTGCCGCCCGATCGCGCCGAGGTCGATGCGGATCGCCTCCAGCGGCCAGTCGGGAATGTCCGTCGGGCTGCGCGCCGGCCCCCCCTGCGGCTGCGCGGGAGGCGCCCGACGCGCCGCCGCAGGCCGCCGCGTCTTCTTCGCCCGCTTCGCGCCAGACCTCTTCTTCTTCGACGGCTTCGATCTGCCCCCCTTCTCGGACTTCGCTTCCTTCCGGTTCTCCGGATTCTTCACCGGGCTGTAGCCGGTGAACACCGGGCCCAGCTTCAGGGCGCACAGGATCGGCGCCAGGATGGCGAGCGCGATCAACACGATCTTCTTCTGCTTCTTCTTCAACGGTGCAACCTTGCCGTAACACTCGCGTGCGCCCGATCCGCCCGCCGGCCGCCCCGCGGCATCCACCGGACGGGGCGAACCGGCCGCAGATGACACCTACCTCGGTCATCACCCGGCGCCCTCCCGCCGCGCGGCCGCGGCGGACAATGCGGCCCCCGGGACGGCGACACCACACAGGAGAAACGCCCTTCTCTGCACAAGAGCAGTGTCGGCCTCACGAGTGGTTAAGTTAGCATTATCTGACCCGCCCGGCCCCGCACGCATTCAGTCGCCTCGGCGCCGGGCCTCTTTCGTCCGGTACAGGGCGGCGTCGGCCGCCATCAGCATCGCGTGCGGAGACGCGCTCTCCGACGAGTTGGCGACCCCCGCACTGACCGTCGCCTGCTCGCCCTCGAGCAGTTCGTACTCGACCGCAGCCAGCTCCGTCACCAGGCGGTCGACCACCCGGCGGGCGCCGGCCTCGTCCGTCTCGGGCAGGAGCAGGCAGAACTCGTCCCCGCCGTACCGGCCCACGGTGTCGCACCGCCGGCTGTATCGATCGGCGATCTCGGCGACCCGGCGGATGACCTCGTCGCCCGCCGCGTGCCCGAACCGGTCATTGACCCGCTTCAACCCGTCGACATCCATCAGGGCGACGCAAAAGTCCGACTCGTATCGCTCGTACCGTTCCCACTCGGCGTGGAGCAGTTGCTCAAACGCCCGGCGGGTCTTCGCCCCGGTGAGCGAGTCCTCGTTGGCCATCCGCCGGGTCTCCGCGTGGGCCAGCGCGTTCGCGATGTTCGCCCGCAGGATGTCGTTGACGATCAGGGCCTTGTATTCGAGGACCTCGCGCGACAGGCCCTCGCGGTCTTCGATCCCGCACAGGCACAGCACCGCCGGCATATGGCCGGCATCGCCGTCGAACGGCGACGGCTCGCGCGTCAGCTCGAACACGATGACCACGCACGCCAGATCGTCGGGCGCCGCGCCGTCCACGGCGACGACGTCCTCGACCGAGCCGAGACACCAGTCGCGGTGCACGGTGACCGCGGACTTCCGGGTCATCAGCGCCTGCCGCATCACCTTGTTCACGTCGAGGCTGGGCGGGACCGGGGCGCGACAGTTGAGCCGCCGCTCCCGCCACAGGGCCAGCTTGTTCTCGCGGTCGGGCACGAACAGGAACGCCGACTTCGCCCCGAAGAGCGGCGGCACCTTGTCGCGGATCAGGTTGAGCACCTCGTCGATGTCGAGCGTCCTCAACTCGCGCGAGAAGTAGGCCACCTGCTCGGCCACGTCCTTCATCCGCTCCAGACGCTGGTTCGCCTGCCGAAGCTGCTCCGCCTGCTGCTCGATCTCGTCCGCCTGCATCGACTCGGTGCGGCGAAGATGAAACCGCTCGACCTCGCCGGCCACGATGTCGGAGAACTGTTCCACGTCCTCGATCGGCTTGCACACGTACTGGTCCAGCAGATGCCGGTTGATGGCGTACCGGGCCGACTCCAGCCCCGCGTACCCGGTGAGCAGCACGCACGAGGTGTGCGGATTCTCGCCGCGCACCCGCTCGATGAGCTCCAGGCCCGAGCACCCGGGCATCACCTGATCGGTGACCAGCAGGGCGAGCAGCGCCCCCTCCTCCGTCATCTCGCCGGAGAGCGCCAGGAAGTCGTCCGCCCCGGACGCGAGCTCGACCTCGCACGGGACGTCGAGCGACCGGTCCGCGACCGCCCGCTCGATCAGCCGGCCGGCGGACTCCAGGAACAGCCGGTCATCGTCGACACAACCCACCCAGTACCTGCTATTCGCCGATTCCATTGTCGCCATCCGTCTTCCCTACAGGCAGTGTGACTTCGAATTCCTTGAACTCACCGGCCGAGTGAAGCTGGATCGAGCCGCCGTTCCGCTTCACCGTCCCCATCACCACCGCCAGCCCCAGCCCCGCCCCCTTCCCCGGCGGCTTCGTGGAGAAGAACGGGTCGAAGATCTTGTGAGCCACGTCCGACGGGACCGGCGCCCCGTTGTCGGCGACGCACACGTGAACCATCCCGTCCGAGCCGAACGTCCGGATCCGAATCTCGCCCCCGTTCGCCGGCTCCGCCTCCTCGATCGCGTCGCAGGCGTTGGTGAGCAGGTTGACCCACACCTGGGTCAGCCCGTCCGTGCAGCTCACGTCCGGCAGGGCCTCGTCCAGGTCCAGCTTCACCTCCGCCCGCTGCTTCACCCGGTTGTGAAGGATCACCAGGGCGTCGTGGACCGTGTTGTTGACGTTTGTCGGCACGGCCGTCGCCTGGCCGCCGCCGTGCGAGTAGAACCGCAGCGCCCGCACGATCTTCGAAATCCTCTCGGCGCTCGTCCGGCTGATCTTCATGCCCGCGTGGATCTCGACCAGGGCCGTGAACACGTCGACCACCCCGTGCCGCTCCAAGAGCTGGCACATCTCCACGCTCTCCGGCAGGTCGGCCATGTGACACTTGGCCAGGAGTTCGACATATTTCTGGGGCTGCTCGATCCCCGCTTCTCCCAGCCGGCCCCGCAACTGCCGCTTCACCTTGCGCGACACCCGCTCCGGGGTCAGCCGCCGGGCCACCGCCACGTCGAGGAAGTGGCGGAATCGCTCGAACCCTTCCGGCGTCATCCCCCGCAGCCGGTACAGCCCGCCGAACAGGCCCTCCAGCGACTCGGACGCCTCGCCCGTCACGTTGTAGATCGCCCCGGTCGGCGTGTTGATCTCGTGAGCCACCCCGGCCACCAGCCGGCCCAGGCTCGACATCTTCTCCATCTGGATCATCTCGTCCTGGGCCTCCTGCAGCTCCTGCTTCGCCCGCTCTTCGATCCGCCGCGCCTCCTCGAGCTCCGTGTTCTTCCGCTCCAGCGACGCGGCGTAATCCTGAAGCTCGCCCGTCGCCCGCTCGAACGCACCGGCCAGGAGCCGGATCTCGCGCCCGCCCCCCACCTTCAGGTCCACGTCCCGCTTCCCCTGTTGAATCTCGTCCGCCGCCACCGTCAGCTTGCTGATCGGGCGGGTGATCGTCCGGGCGATCTCGCCGCCAGCCAGGGTCACCCCCACCACCAGAGCCGTCACCCCGATCACCAGCATGAGCCGCAGGTTGTCCATCACCCGGTTCGTCTCCGCCTCCGTCGCGTCCCCCACCCCTTCGATCGCCTGGGCCACGCGGTCCAGCGTCTTGTCGATCCCCATGTCCTCGACCGTGGTCGCCACCTTCAGGCTGCTGCCGGGGACATTCGCGATGTACGTGTACGGGTGCTGCCGGACCTCCGCCAGCTCGATCGGCTCCTCCAGCGACGCCTTCGTCGGCTCCGGCAGCTCGTCGATCACCGGCTCCTGCAGGCCGGGCGCCGGTCGGACCGGGCCCAGGACGGCCAGCGGGCGGTTGTCGAGAAGCAGCTCGACCGTCGTGATGCACCCGATCGTCGACTGCTGGACGAGGGCCTCTCGCACCGGCCGCACGTGCCGAAGCTCCGACAGGTCGGCCGCCGGGTTCTCGGCCAGGAACGCCGAGATCACCGCCGCAATCTCCTCCGCCTTGTACTTCGCCGCGCGGCGGCTCAGGTTGCGCATCTCCTTCACGCTCTCCTGCTCCGCCTTCTGGATCTGCATCACCGCCGAGTGCCGCGCCTTGTTCACCTGCGACGACACGAACCAGCCCAGCACGATCAGCGGGATCGTCGAAAACACCAAAAGCCCGAACATGAGCTTCGAACGGATCGGCATGGAACCACCAACGGCGTCCATTGCGGGCCCTCCTGCTGCGCCTGCACCTTGCTCGCCCCCTCTCAAGGCGTCTGGGACAAGTATCGGTACCGCCGCCACCTGGATTAGCCACCAGGCAAAAAGCAGCCCGGAACGGTTTGATTTGCCAGACGACAGGCGGTACGATGCCACCGTTCCCGGCCCCCTGCCGCCCCGGCACGGAGGAAGACCATGCCCGCCCGCTCCGAACCCGCTCCCGTCGTCACCCTGCCCAGACGATATCTCGACGCCCGCCAGGCACTCGCGCTCCTCGGCCGCCAGACCGACCGGCCGTATGCGCTCGCCGCCCGAACGGTCCGCGGGCTCGTCGGCCCGTTCGACCTCGGCCAGCAGCTCGCCGCCACCGACCTGCTCGGACGCGTCGCCGACGCCGCCGGGCTCGAACTCGACACCAGCCGCCCCGTCGCGCTCCTCCAGCCGCCCGCACCGCCCGAACTCGACACGCTCCGCTCGCGCCTCGGCTCCGAAGACCCCGCCACCCGCCGCCAGGCCGCGTTCGACCTCGGCGAGTCGCTCCGCGTCGAAGCCGTCGAACCGCTCATGCAAGCCATCAGCGACGACGACCGCTCCGTCGCCCGCAGCGCCCTGCTCGCGCTCGGCGCGCTCGAAGGCGACTTCGCCCACAGCGACTGGCCGGGGCGGGCCAGCCTGTTCGAGCTGCCCGACGTCGACGTCGACCGCGAGACCCTGCTCTGGCTGATCGAGGAGGGCGCGGTCGACGGCGGGCTCGAATGGAAGGCCGCCACCTCCATCCTCGGCCGGGCCCGCGAGCCCGAACTCCCCCGCTGCATCTGGTGGAAGATCTGGCGCCGCGAGCCCGGATGCATCGCGCCCGCCGTCTGGGCCATGGGCCGCTGCGGCGACCCCGACCTCGGCAACCCCATCTCCCAGATCCTCAAGGGGGCGGGCACGAACGTCGACGAGGACCGCTACCTCGCCGGCGCGGCGCTCGGCCGGCTGGGCGCGGTCGACCGGCTCGCCCGCTGCGCGCCGGCCGACGGCGGCTTCGGTCTCGACGTCCGGCTCGCCGCGACCTACGGCCTCGGGTTCGCCGCCGAGAGCGCCGACGCCGTCGAGCTCCTCGCCTCGCTGCTGGCCGACCCCGACGCACGCGTCCGGGAGCTCGCCGCGCTCTCGCTCGGCCGGCTCGACACCGAAGAAACCGCCGCCTGCCTCGCCCGAACCCTCGCCGACGCCGGCAT
>JAWODX010000003.1:0-4377 GCA_046483085.1 Planctomycetota bacterium | reverse complement strand
GATACAGCACGCCGCCCGAGCCAAGGCGAACATGTCGTCCTCGCCGCGAATCGGGCGATGTCGTATACTACGAGCGCGACGATCTGCGGCGGCCGGGGCGGGGTTCCTGATAGGGGTAGGAAGAGCCGGTTGGTTCCGGCCCCTCCCCCCCCTCTGAACCGTGCGTGCGGGTCTCCCGCACACGGCTCTCCGGTCGGCGGTTCGCCTGCGGGAGGACGGACAGGGCGCCACACGAGTCGCGGCAAGGGAGTACGACTCGGCGGCGTCAGAGGAGGTATTCGATCGTGACACCCCCGCTCGCTCCGGAATCCCAGAGCCGTCAGCATGCGCTCCGACCAGACCGTCGGTTCGGCCCACGCCCAGCGGGCGGGAACCTCTCCGTTTGGCGCAGCCCCGAAGGGCACTGGCCCCGGTTCTCGTTCCGGCGTCCTGTCCGTCACGCATCCACCTTCCTCCGTCCCTTCGCTCCGTGCCACGGGCCGTTCTGCAGCCGGCCCCGGCGGCCCCGGCTACAACTCGTGCCGGGCAGCGTGCTGGTCGACAAGGGTATCGCGTATTTGGCCGCAGGGCGATCGTCGTTCCTCGACGGCGGCATGTACATCTGCGCAGTCGACGCCGCCACCGGGAAGGTGCTTCATCGGAACCTCGTGTGCGACCGGGACCCGAAGACCGGCCGGGAGCCGCAGCGGCCGATCCGCGGCACGAACACCTCCGCCGGGCTGCTGGCGATCGGCGCATCAGACGGGGAGAAGCTGGCCGCGGTAAAGCTCGGCGCCGCGCCGGTCTTCGACGGCCTGGCCGTCGCCCGGGGCAAGCTCTACCTGGCGACGACCGACGGCACCGTCTGCTGTCTGGGAAAGTGACCTCCGTCGCCGACAAGCGCGGAGCGGGACAAGCCGCCCGAGTCAAGCGTGGTGCGACTGCGCCGCGAGACGGCCCGGCTCTCGCCGCCAATACCAAACCCTATCCCGTGCCTTGACAGTCCCGCTGACCACAAATCTCACATTCAATGTCCCACCTGGGACATTGAGAGTGAGAATCCTCTGGTGTGAATGCCGGCCTGGCTCTGAATGCCTCGAATCAGGAGGCGGAGCGCTAGCGGTCGAGGAGCCAGCGGCGGGCCTCTTGGCGGATAGCGGGGAACGGGTCGTTCTCGGCGAGCTCCCTGAGCGCGGCCTCGGCCTTCGGGCCGCCGAGCAGGCCGAGTGCGTGGGCGATGTGGAAGCGGTGGTCGAACCGGCACTCCTCGAGCTTGTCGACGAGCGCGGGCACGACGCTGCGGTCGCCGATTGCCGCCAGCACGTCGGGGACGTACCGCGTGCCGGGCGACTGCCGCGGCGCCCGGTCCCATTTTGTGAGCAGCGCGGGGATCATCTTTTTGTCGGGGTTGCGGGCGAGCGCCTTGCAGATGAAGAGGGTCAGATCGATGTTCGCCTTGGGCAACACGGCGAGCAGTTCGTCGGTGGCGGCGGGATAGTCGCCGAGGTCCTCGGCGGCGAGCCATTGCCGGCCGAGCCGCCAGCCGTTCGGTGCCGGCTGGCCGTCGTTCAGCAGCTCGATGAGCTCCTTCATTCGGTCGTCGGGCTTCTTCGTGCCCGGCCCGGCCTGGGGGAAGAACCCGTTGGTCTGCCGCGCGTCCGTCTCCGGGGTCTTCACGATCTTCCGCCGGGTCATGTCAGCCGGGTGCGGCGACGCGAGGGCAAACGCCTGCTCGCCGTCGGCGAGCCGCAGGAAGCTGCCCGCACGACGCGCCGCCCGGCGCGAGACCGATTCCAGCTTGATGGAGACCATCTGCAGCGGGCCCTCGTTCCAGTGCTTGTCGTAGTTCTTCCGCACGCGCTCGGGCACCTTCGGGACGTCGATCTTGACATACGAGCGGGTGCCGGGGATCACGCGCCGTTCGCTGTGCTCTTCGCCGTTCAGCTTGTAGCGGACCTCGACGCCGAGCCGGTGGCGGGACTTTGCCGCAGGCACCTTTTGCCCGGGCAGCCGTCGTTCACCGACCGTGGCGCGGACCACGTTCTCGCCCGGCCGCAGGTGCGGGAGCGTACGCTTGTTGAGCATGCGCCAGGCGGTCAGCCTGACGTTCCGGAGGCCGACGGACTCCGCGTCCGCCGCGGCCTTCAGCTCGGCCTTTACGTAGAAGGTATAGGCGGTGTAGACGTTCGGCCGGTCGTTCTTCCACGCGTCGAGCCCGATGTCGATCGCGATCTTCTCCTCGCCCGGCTTCTGCTTCGCGAAGACCGGCTGCCAGGTCTCGCCGTCGACGGAGACGAGCAGCCGGCAGGTGTCGCCCTCCCCGGCCCGGAGCGCCGCCTCGATCTTCGCGTCGGCGACGACGTTCGGCTTCGGCATCCGCCAGGTGAAGACGGCGGGCTTGCCGGCCTTCTCGGGATGCAGCAGCCCGTCGGTGCTCGCGGCATTCGTCGAGCCGGTGAACAGGTTCGCGGCACCCGCTTCGAGGGTCTGGACCTCCTCGCCGACCGCGGCGTAGACGCCTGTGGTTTTGCCGGGCTCGTGGCGGTAGTAGCGGTTTTCGAGCGCCTTCCTCTTGTCGCGGCCGCTGGGGACGACGTGTCCCTCGTTCGTCCACTTCCGGAGGCGCGTCTCGCCGACGCGCAGCGAGGTGTGCCCGCTGTGCACGTGCTGCGGCTGCATCACGTGCCGGTGCACCTTCGCCCGCAGGATCGGGTTCGTCCACGTGCCGACCCACTGGTTCTTCGTATCCCAGTAGTAGAACCGCCCCTGGGGGTCGAAGTCGTGGAACCGGAACTTGCCGTCGTGGTCCTTGTAGCGGAGCGAGGCGATGGTGTGGCCCCAGTGGCACTCGTCGAGGGCGAAGTAGCCCGCCGCCCGCCAGAGGCAGACGTAGGACCAGCTCTGCCCGTCGCACTGGTGGTGGCCGTAGACGGTGAAGATCTTGTGCGGGTCGGTCACCGGCCGCCGGGGGTTGCCGACTTCGTAGACGTAGCCGCCGCCGGTCGCGCTGACCAGGATCCGCCACCATTTCCAGAGCGCGAGCGCCTTCGCCTGGTCGCTCTTCTCGGTCACGCCCTCGAGGCGGAAGACGTCCCGGACCGCCGACTCCAGCGTCGAGCAGTCCGGCCAGCGATTGAACGCGACGTTCACGTCGACGAGGGTCTCGTCGCCGCGGACGGCCGTGTCGTAGATGTGCTCGCGCGGGTAGCCGGCGTCCTCGGGCCCGGCGGCCGCGAGAGCGGTCGCACCGCACAGGAGGCACAGGCAGACAAGGGCAGGGCTGGTGGTCGTCCGGAACATGGGTCACTCCGCAGTTCGGCCGGATGGGCTGCTTTTCACAGGGTACCGTTCCCGGGGGCGCGGATCAAGAGGCGGCGGCCTCGGGTTTTTGGGCTCGCTCGTCCGGATCTGCCGATTGCGCCGGCGGTGCCGTTGATGCGCCCCCATGCGATGTGCGGGCGAATGGGTCTTGACATAGCCGGGTAATGCGCTATGTTTTTGGTGGATTCACACCGCGACGCGCACCTTGCTCAGCCGAGAGAGAGTCCGGTTGTCCCGTCCGAATGCATGTGCCTGGCAAGGAGGTCCGTATGCTTAACGAAGCAGTGACCCGGGACGACGTGGAGGAGGTGAAGCGTCTGCTGGCCGAGGAGGCCGACGTGAATACGAGGGATCGCGCCGGCGACACGCCGCTCCACCACGCGGCGGCCGGCGGCTACGACGAGATCGCCGAGCTGCTGCTCAGCCACGGGGCGGACGTGAACGCCCGGAACAATGAGGACAGCACGCCGCTGCACTTCGCGGCGTCGTGGCGGAACGAGGACATCATCGAGGTCCTGCTCGAGCACGGCGCGGACATCCACGCGCGCACCGACCACGGCCTGACCCCCCTGCAGATCGCGAAGGCGGAGAACTACCGGCACGTGGTCAAGATGCTGCAGCAGAACGGCGCCCGCGAGTGACGCCCGCCCGAATTGAGCGCGGAACGGCGCCGGGCGCCTGTCCTCGTCCCCGGTGAAGATGGATTGCCGCCGGACATCCGGCTGCCCGCCGCAAGCGTGACCTCCGCCCTACACGTCTGGCCAGCTACTATCGCCTCAGTTCCGTGGGCGTTGCCCCGCTCTGTGCGGTGACCGCACCAAAGAGGAGAGGCCCGGCCCCGCTCGGTCTGCGTGCCACGGTGGCGGCTGTGCCCCGATTTCGCGAAGGGGAAACACTTACGCCTGCCCGCGACACGGCTGGAACCGCGGGCAGGATGCCGGCGACACGGATGGACCCGCGGCGCCACAACCGCCTTTGCTTGCGCCGTCCGCCGGGACCTCGGCAGCGGCCGGGCCGGTGTGCGCCTGGCGGTGGCCGAAAGAGCGCGCCGACACGCGGCGCGAGTCAGCCGGCGGG
>JAWODX010000479.1:0-4227 GCA_046483085.1 Planctomycetota bacterium | reverse complement strand
CTTCGCCACGTCCCCGAACAGCCGGCCGACCGACGGGGCATAGCGGCTCCGAAGTTCCTCGGGCAGGGCGTCGTACTGCTCGCGGTTGTGCCGCTTCACCTGGGTCAGGAACCGCTTGATCGTCACGCCCATCAGCCGCGTGCGGCCGAACACCGCCATGTCGCTGAACACGTGGGTCGAGTCCAGCCGCTGGCGGCTGGTGTCCAGGTCGAGCAGCTCGACCAGCTTCGAGGTGACCCGGGCCATCGTCCGCGCCGCCAGGTCGTTCTCGATGAAGATCTTCTCGTAGCGCTCGATCGTCCGCTCCGACATGCTCTGGTTCGCCGGCTCCAGGTTCAGCGCGTACTGGACGCTGGCGTCGAACATATACGCCTCCGCCGCCTGCGTCCTCGTCCAGCCCTGGGACTCCTTGATCAGCAGCAGGCCGGCCATCGAATAGAGCTCCTTCGTCGGCGTGCCCATGTCGGGGCTGAACTCGCCGGCCAGGATGTCGACCGGCATCAGCTCCAGGATCGCGTGGCGGAAGACGCCCTGCCATCCCCGGCGGATCCGGCGGTAGGCCACCGGCGAGAGGATGCGTTCGCACTCGTCGAACAGGTCATTTTGTCGCGGGTCGGTCATGTGCCGCATGGGATGCATAACTCCTTATTGGGTAGAGCGTTAAGCATATCACACGGCCCCGCGAAAGTCAAGCATAAACCGCCGACAAACCGGAATAAATCATTGTCATGCAGACATTTACGTCTCACACGCCGCCCGAGCCGACTTCTGTCGGCGGCGTCTGACCACGACATTTGTGGACTGGCAAACCGTCATAAGAGATGAGAATACAAGTGGATACGGGCGCGAGCAGCGCCTGGCGCCCACAGATTTCGCGGAAGAGGCGCACATTTCTACCTTGCATTGAAACTACTTCGCCCATATACTTGCTTGACACAACTGGCTGGTCTGGTATATACCAGTTTTGCGAGCACGGAGAGCCAGGATGAGGAGGGCGAATGCCGGAGGCTCCTGAGACCGGTGAGATATCCGGAAGGCGGGCGATCTACGAGGAATTGCGGCGGCGGCTTTTATCAAGGGGCCCGGACGGAGACGGGCCGCTGACGGAAAGAACGGTGGCGCGCGAGTTCTCGGTCTGCCGGCTGACGGCAAGGCGGGCGCTGCAGGAGCTGGTGCGCTCGGGGCACCTGCAGGTGACGCCCCGGCGAGGGTACTGGCCCAGTTCCCCCCTGGTGGGGACGAAGGCCCCGCGGATCGCGTACGTGCACGCCAATCTCGAGCGCCCGATGGAACGGGGCAGCCATTACACCGACGTGATCTCGGCGGTGCAGTGGCAGGTCCTCCGGCAGGGGGGCACCGTTATCAGCATCGGCGAGTCTGATCCGCCTTCGGGGCGCCTGGTCGAGCGCGTCCAGACCGAACAGGTGGACGGGATCATTCTGGACTGCGACGGGCAGGAGGCAGACGCGATCGCCGACGCGCTCGGCGCTCCCTGCGTCCTCATCAACACGCCCACGGCGTCGTTGAAGCTGGACGTTCTGGTACAGGACAATGCGGCGGGCGGACACCTGGCGGCCCGGCACTGCCTGGACGCGGGGCACCGGCGGATCGGATGGCTCGGCTGGCAGACGGGCAACCCCCACGCCCGCGAGCGGCTGGGCGGGTTTCTGTCCGCCTTTGCCGAGCGCGGCCTCCCGTTCGACCCGGCCTGGGCGGTGCTCGTCGAGCGCGGGAGCGGCCGGGCCGGCGCCGAGCGCGCCGTCGAGCGGCTCCTCGCCCTGAAGCCCACGGCGATCGTCGTGTTGTGGACGGACCTCGGCGCCTGGAGCGCCCGGTACATCCGGCGGGCCGGGCTCCGAATCCCCGACGACATCGGCCTGGTCACCTGGGGCCCGGAGGAGACGTTCCGGGCGAACTGGTGGGAATGCAGCGGGGCACAGGCCCCCCTGCCCGACGCGATTCTTTGGAAGCTCGGCGGGATGGTGGACGCGGCCCTGTCACGCCTGGCCGAGCGGATGCGGAACCCGCTCACCCTCCCGGCCAGAGTGCTGCTGCCCGTCCGCCTGGCGAGACGCGGGTCGTGCCTGAAGGGCAGCCCGGTGCCGGGCCGGGCGGCAGGAGGAATCACATGAAAAAGGAACGGTACGGCGTGTTACTGATGGCTGCAACGTGTTTGGGCGCGGCGACGCTTGGGGCGCGGGCCTTCGGAGCGGACGAAGGCGGCCGCGGAACGTATCTCCCGGGCGGCAAAGAAGTGAGGAAGGCCGTCGAGGCCCGGCGCGGGAAGACCGCCCTGTCGAAGCTCGCGGCGTCGATGAAGCCCGGCGCCTGGGCGGAGTTGAAGACGGAAATGCCCAAGGGGCTCTGGTCCTCGCCCAAGGTGGACGGCGGACGGAACAAGGGCGGTGCCGGCGGGCTGCACATTGCCGGCTGGACCAATGACGCGCACTGGGACAGCCGCACCGGGCAGTTCCTCTATATGGGCCTCCGCCAGACGCGCCGGTTCATCGCCTATTCCGAGGAGAAGAACGCCTGGCGCTCCATCCCGCTCGACCCGAAAAGCGACAACCCGGTCTTCCAGCAGCGGTACGGCCACATCTACGGCACGAATGCCTTCGACCACGAGCGCAGCCGCTTCTATCATCTTTACCGAGGCCACAAGAAGAAAGGGCTGACCGGGGGCATCTCCTTTTTTGACGTGCAGACCGAGAAATGGACCAAGCTGCCGCCGAGGCCGAAGGGCAGCGGCGGGATGGCCATCGAGTGGTTCGGGGCCATGGACGGCCTCGTGGTGCTCGGCGGGAAGCAGACGTACCTCTTCAGCACCGAACGGCAGAAATGGGAACCGCTGGGGCCCAGCCCGATTGACGGCTATCACAGCTTGTTCCGCCACAATCCCTTCCGCGACGAATTGCTGATGGCCGGCGGGAACCACAACCCGAAAGGCGTGGCGCGCCTCACGAAGGAGGGCAAGATCGAACGGCTGAAGGACGCCCCGGTGAACCTGAGCGTCGGCAGCGACCGGATCACCGTGGACCCGGTCACCGGAAGATACCTGATCCGCGGCGGCGACAAGGGCGAGAAGAAGAAGCTGTACGAGTTCGACAGCGCGAAGAACGAGTACCGGGTGGTCGAAGGGTTCACGGCCGGCTGGCCGTACCACCGCTACGCCATGCCCGTGGGAACGTTCATTCCGGAGTACGGGGTGATCATGTGGGCGGAGCGGAGAGGGGTGTATCTTTACAAGCACATCGCACCGGCCGCGGAGAACGCAAAATCACAGCCAGAGGCCGAGTGACCCGCCCGCCGGCGGCGGCCCCCTCGTCTCGCCGGCCCCCGACGCCCCACGCGGCGGCCGGGACAGACACGACGGCGTTCCGGGGGCACATTCCGCGCGGAACACCCATCGAGCCATCTCCGCGCGCAGGAGCCCGACGGGGCGTACCGGTCCGGGGGACAAACGGACGACCGGCCCAGGAGCTCTCACAAGTGGAGGAGCGAACGTGAACGCGCCACATCGTGTTATCCGGGACGGGGGCCGGGCGCTGCGGGCGTCCGTCCTCGCCGCGTGCGTGCTTCCGGCGATCGCATGCGCGGCCTCGGCCGCGCGGGCCGGCGAACCCGCCGCGGCATTCAGGCCGGACATGCCGCTCAACAGGTGGATCAAGGTCGAGCCGAAGTACGTCGGCCCGCCCGAAGGGGGCAGGCACCGGCCCGCCGGCTGGAACAAGCTGGTCTATGATTCCGTGGGGAAGCGGATGCTCTACATGGACCGCTGGAGCACGGCGGTTCACGGCCACTCGATCTACGCCAACGCGGTGATGGCGTTCGACGTGGCGGCGAACACCGTGACGTGCCTCAAGCTGACGAACTGGAAGCGGCAGGACACGGCGAAGGGAGGCTACCGGACGGTCCCGCTGCCGGCGAACAAGGAGGAGCCGACGCCGTGCGACCGGCATCCGTACGGCAACTTGGCGTTCGTGCCCGACCGAAACTCGCTGTATCTCAGCACCGGGGCCAATCGGAGCGCGCTGCGCGGCAGCATCCGAGGGCAGACGGTCACCCGAGACACCTGGCGCTACGACATCGACCGGAAGAAGTGGATCGAAATCGACGAGACGACCGTCAAGCCCCCCGGGGGGCTGGAGGACGCCATGGCCTACGACGCGGCCCACAAGGTCATTGTGCGCATCTGCCGCGGCCGGGCCACGTGGCTGCTGGATGTGG
>JAWODX010000392.1:0-3582 GCA_046483085.1 Planctomycetota bacterium | reverse complement strand
CCCCTCGTGCTCTTCCTGACCGACGGGCTCCCCACGGTCGGCGAGACGTCGGAGGCGGGCATCCGCGACGCCGCGCTCAAGGCGAACCGGTTCGAGCGGCGCGTCTTCACCTTCGGCGTCGGCGTCGACGTCAACACCCCGCTCCTCGAGAAGATCGCGAGCGAGACCCGCGCCGCCTCGACGTTCGTGCTCCCGAAGGAGGACGTCGAGGTCAAGGTCGCCGGCGTGTTCAAGCGGCTGTCGGGGCCGGTCCTCGCCGAGCCGAAACTCGAGCTGGTCGACAAGGAAGGCAGGCCGGCGCTGGGCCGGACGCGGGACCTGATCCCCTCGAAGCTGCCCGACCTGTTCGAGGGCGACCAGCTCGTCCTCCTCGGCCAGTACCTCGGCGACGAGCCCGTCACGTTCCGCCTCGGCGGCAACTACCTGGGCAAGAAGCGGACGTTCCGCTTCACGTTCGGGTTCGACAAGGCGACGACGCGGAACGCGTTCGTCCCCCGGCTCTGGGCCAGCCGGAAGATCGCCGTGCTCATCGACGCGATCCGACAGCTCGGCGCCGACGGCGACGTCGCCCGGAACCCCGCGGCGATCAGGAACGACCCGAAGCTGAAGGAGCTGGTCGACGAGATCGTCCGCCTCAGCACCGAGTTCGGCATCCTCACCGAGTACACCGCGTTCCTGGCCCGGGAGGGATCGGACCTGAGCCGCGAGGAGGCGCTGCGCACCGCCGTGGGCAACTTCAACTCCCGCGCCGTCTCAGTCCGGCATGGCATCGCCTCCGTCAACCAGGACGTCAACCGGCAGTTCCAGGTTCAGACCGAGCAGCTCAACCGGTTCAACAACTATTGGGACAAGAACATGCAGCAGGTGCGGATCACGACCGTGCAGCAGGTCGCCGACCGCGCGTTCTACCTGCGGGACGGCACGTGGGTCGACGGCCGGCTGCTGAACCCGAAGGGCGGCAAGCTCGAGGCCGATCGCAAGGTGCGCATCGGCTCGGAAGAGTACAGGAAGCTCGTGGAGGAGCTGATCAAGGAGGGCCGGAACGGATCGGCGTCGTTCCGGGGCAAGACCCTGCTGAAACACAAGAACAAGTCGATCCTGTGCTGGTGACAGGCCGGGCGGCCCCCAGCGCATAACACGGCACGTGTGCCAACGGCAAAGGGAAACTGGAAAAGCGGGAAACCGGAAAAGAAAAGCTGCTTCTTTTCCCATTTTCCCGGTTTCCCTTTTGCTGTCTGTGCCGGAGACAACAACCGAGCGGTAACGCTCGCAAACGAGGAGGAGGCAATGATGGTGAGAGCGATTAAGGTTGCGGCGGTTGTGATGGCGTTCATGATGACGGCGGGCTGCGCGTTCGCGCAGACGCCGGCCGACGCCCCGGCGGCGAAGGCCGGGGCCATCGAGCGCATGCCCGTCAAGGAGGTCACCGTCTTCAAGGACGGGCACGCGTTCGTCCTGCACGAGGGCGCCCTGCCGACGGACCAGAAGGGCAACGTGGTCATGGACTACCTGCCCGCGCCCGTGATGGGCACGTTCTGGCCGTACTCGGCCGACAGGAACGTCAAGCTCAAGGCCGTCGTCGCCGGGAAGCGCCGTGTCACGGTCGACCGGACGGCGCTGACCGTCCGCGAGCTGCTCGAAGCGAACGTCGGCGCCGAGGTCGTGATTCGTGAAGCGAAACCGGCGCCGGACCCGCGAATCGCCGTCATAAACCCAAGACCGTATCACGAGTTCACCGCCACGATCCTCGGCGTCCCGGCCCGCGGCGCGGCCGAGCTCGAGGCGACCAGCCCGCCGAACTCGGGCGACATGCTCCCGAAGAAGGGAAGCATCATCCTGCTCAAGGACGCCGCCGGCCGCGTCCGGGCGATGCCCATCGACCGGATCAAGGACGTCTCGTTCCGCAAGCAGCCGAAGCCGAAGCTCGGCCACGAGGAGTTCCGCGACCTGCTCACCCTGAAGCTCGACTGGGGCGCCCGCGAGCCGGAGAAGTCCGTCCCGACCGGGCTCGTCTACCTCCAGCGCGGCATCCGCTGGATCCCCAACTACCGCGTGACCATCGACGGCAACGGCAAGGCGACCGTCAAGCTCCAGGCGACGCTCCTGAACGAGATGACCGATCTCGAGGACGTGACCGCGCACCTCGTCATCGGCGTCCCGACGTTCGCGTTCAAGGAGACCGTCGACCCGATCGCCCTGCGGCAGAACGTCGGCCAGCTCTCGCAGTACTTCCGCCGGCAGAGCCAGACGGCCTACGCGCTGTCGAACGCGATGATGACCCAGAGCCAGTTCGCGGCTCAGGCGCGCCCGGGGCAGCCCGGCCGGCCCGGCGAGGGCGGCGCGCTCGACCTGGGCCCGGAGATCGGCGGCGGCGGCAAGAGCGAGGACCTGTTCGTCTTCACCGTCGACCACGTCACCCTCCGCAAGGGCGAGCGGATGGTCCTCCCCGTCGTCGAGTTCGAGCTCGATTACAAGGACGTGTACACCCTCGACCTGCCGTTCGCGCCGCCGCCCGAGGTGCGACGGCAATTGAACAACCAGCGTCAGCGCGAGCTGGCAACGCTCTTCCACGCGCCGAAGGTGATGCACAAGCTGCGGCTCGAGAACAAGAGCAAGTATCCGCTGACCACGGCACCGGCGATGATCCTTCGCAAGGGCCGGCTGCTCGGCCAGGGGCTGATGACGTACACCGCCGTCGGCGGCGAGGTCGATCTCCCCGTCACCGCCGCCGTCGATATCCGCATCAAGCGGTCGGTCAAGCAGACGAAGCAGACGCCGAACGCCGCCAAGTGGCACGGCTACACGTACGACCGGTTCGACCTCGCGGGAGTCATCTCGCTGGCCAACCACCTGGACAAGCCCGTCGACCTGGAGGTCAGCCGCCGTGTGCTCGGCCACGCCGACGAGGCCGACCACGGCGGCGAGACGTCGCAGCTCGACGTCTTCGACGAGTGGTTCGACTATCCGCAGTGGTGGAGCTGGTACGGCTGGCCCGGCTGGTGGCACCACATGAACGGCGTCGGCCGGTTCAAGTGGGACCTGACGCTCGAGCCCGGCAAGGCGGTGAAGCTGAACTACAGTTGGCACTACTTCTGGCGGCATTGAGGACGGGGGCGCGATGCCTGCGATTTTCGGCAAACATTTCGCCCGGAGATGCGTCTAAAGAAAGAGACCGGCTACGGAAGGAGGACGTTCCCATGGCGAAGAAGATGCTGTTGTGCGGCGTGCTGACGGTGCTGATCGCGGTTCCGGCGGTCGCGGCCGAGGAGCCGAACGCGGCGCAGCGGCCGAAGATCGAGGTCGTCTTCTGCCTCGATACGACCGGGAGCATGAGCGGGCTGATCGCCGCCGCACAGAACATTCCAAAACATCGACACAGGTTGGTTCTCTTTTAACACTGAGGATATAACATTTCAAGACATAGACACAGGTTGGTTCAGATACCCACCCCGACGCCCGGCCTTCGCCCGATGCCGGAAGAGGCCTCAACCGACGTAAAATCAGTCAGGCGTGCGGGATGGCGCAGCCATTCACATTCAACAAGGAAGGCATGAACCATGGATGAACGAGAACAGGCTCATT
>JAWODX010000348.1:0-3101 GCA_046483085.1 Planctomycetota bacterium | reverse complement strand
CCGTCGACTCCTTGTTCTCGGCCGGCCCGCCCGACGAGTCCGACCGGGTCTTGACGAGGACAAACACACCGACGGCGCCGCCCAGGATGAACAGGCCGACGCCGACGCAGAGCGCGATCTGGCGGACCTTCTGCCAGCGGCTCGGCGTCTTCGTCCGCCAGCTCCCGGTGGACGAGCGGTACCGGTATTCGCCGCTGTCGTGCCGCGGCCTCTTGCCGAGCTTCGGCGACCGGCCCATCCGCACCAGGATGAGGTCGGTGACCACGTCTTCCATCGAGGGGTACCGATCGCGCTTGTACTTCGCCATCAGCTTGCGCACGATCTTCGACACGCCGTGCGAGAGCTGTACGTTCAGGTCCTTGAGGTAGGGCGGGCGCTCCTGGACGTGCTTGGCCATGATGTCCTCGGGCGACTCGCCGTCGAACGGCACCCGGCCGATCAGCATGTGGAACAGGGTGCCGCCGAACGCATACATGTCGCTCTTGGTGTCCACCTCCTCGTCGCCCTCGCACTGCTCGGGCGAGGCGTAGTAGACGGTCCCCAGTTCCCTCTTCTCCCGCTGCTCGCTGGTGGCGAGCCGGGCCAGGCCGAGGTCGGCCAGCTTCGCCGTCCCGTCCTCGGTGATCATGATGTTGTCCGGCTTGATGTCGCGGTGGACCAGGTCGTTCTCTTCCGCGTGCTGGAGCGCCTTGGCGATCTGGATGGCGATGTCGAGAGCCTGTTGCTCGGGGATGGGCTTCCCCTGGCGGAGCATCTCGCCGACGGTGGTGCCGTCGACGAATTCCATGGCGAAGTAATACTGGCCGTCGGCCTCGCCGGCGTCGTAGCCCTGGACGATGTTGGAGTGGCTGAGCCGGCCGCTGGCCCGCGCCTCTCGCAGGAACCGCTGGATGTATTCCCGGTTGCGGGCGTGCCCGGGCGAGAGGACCTTGAGGGCGACGTCGCGGCCCGACTTGGTATCCTGCGCCTTGTAGACCGTGCCCATGCCCCCGGTGCCCAACTTGCCGAGGATCTTGTAGTGGCCGACGTGCCGGAGAGCGTCCATCCGCGCCAGGCTGTCCTTGAGCGCCTTGATCTGGCGCTCGTTGAGGAGGCCCTTCTGGAGGAAGATCCGCTCGAGGGGGACCTCTCGCCCCTGGTCGGTGTGCGTCTTCTGCGCCTTGAGGCAGTCGACGGACTCGGGGACGGTGAGCAGGCCGCGATCGATGGCGGCCCGGGCCAGGTCAACGTCTTCGCGTGTCGGCATCAGCGGAACCCGAATCGAACGATTTCGACGTGGCGGCGCGGGCGCCGCGCCGTCCGGCGCAAGCCTACCCTTCCATTATATCGGCGGCGCCGGTCCGGGCGAAGGGGTTCGGCGCGCCGGCCCGGCTATCGGTATTCCCGGGCGTCCTCGATCAGCTTGACGGCGAGCGCCCGGAAGACGCGGTCGCGTGCCCGGCGTTCGGCCCAGCCGGGCCAGCAGAAGGGGGTCAGGAAGAAGACGAGCGGGTGGCGATACTGGAACGCGCCGGCGGAGGCGACGTATGCGGCGAACGGCGCCCCCTGCTCGTCGAGGACCTGGAGCCGGCCCTCGATCGTCCGGGTCCGGTAGAACGGGATGATGAGGCCGGAGCAGAGGCCCGGTTCGGCGGTGTCCTCAATGGAGACGTCGAAGATGAAGTGGTAGTCGGGCCGGAGCGAGTGGCGGCGGATATTGGCGGGTCGGAACACGCCCATCGTCTCGATCGCCTCGCGGGCGAGCGCCTGGTAGCGCGGCCGGTCGGCGGAGACGGGGTCGGCGAGCTCGTCGGCGACGCGATGTATCACGTGGACGGTGCAGCGGGCGACGCGGTCGGTGGGTGCCGCCGCTCCGGCCCGGGCCGCCGTCTCGTAGCGGTCGGCCGCCGGGTCGTAGTGGGTGCTGTGGCCGGCGCAGCCGGCGACGGTGAGCGCGAGGGCGAGGACGGACACGGCGGTGACGGCTCGTGCCTTCATTCTTCCCTTCCCGGCATGAGTGTTCGACAGATCCGCACGGTCAGCGCCTTCAACGCGTCCTCCTGGATGACCTCGGCCTGGTCGTCGTTCCAGATCCATTCGGGCCAGAGGGCGTAGCCCAGCCAGAGGGTGTATTCGCCGCGGCCCTGGACGTAGCAGTGGTCGATGTGTGTCCCGGCGGGCGTCTCGATGTCGGCGATGGCCTCGACGCGGTAGCTCTGCGCATCGACCGGCAGCAGGTAAGCGAGCAGCCCGCCGGCAGCGGTCCGGAACCAGCGGGTCTTCCGGCGGATGACCACGCGGAGCTTCAGCCGGAAGGCCGGTTCGTCGGCGGGCGTGGCCAGGCGGAACTTGCCGGACCCGAGCAGAGCGTCGATCGCCCGGGCGAGCATCGGCCCGGCGGGCTCGTCGCCCTCGACGGCGAGGTCGACGAGCACCGGCTGCTGCGCCAGCCGCGGGGTCTCCCACGCGGTGGCATACCGGGCGGCGTCGGGGTCCGATTCCGTGTGGTGCAGGGCGCAGCCGGAGGCGGCGAGCAGGACGGCCGGTGCGAGCAGGACAACCGAGCAAGCGAGCTTCATCGCGTCTCCCGTCCGATGGTCAGTCTTTCTCCGGCGCCGGGGCAGCCAGCTTGCCGCCGGCCACGATCGGCCGCACCCACGCCGGGACCGCCGGGCGCTCGTCCGAATCGAGCCGCCTCTTCCATTCCATATCGGCAAGGCGGGCCGAATTCTGAAACTCATAATACGGCAACACCGCTCCCCGGCAAAGGATGTCGCCGCCCTGGACCGGGTAGAGGACGTAAAGCGCCCGGGCCCGGCCGACGCCGACCTCGAGCACCCGCCCGGCCTCCGGGTTGCTGAACACGTCGACGATCCGCGGCGCGTCGTCCTTCGGCGTCAGGTACGCGTTCCCGCCGTAGAGCATGATCCCGGCGATCGCCTCGCCGTAGCGCTTGATGAACGCCTTGTCGCGGTCCGAGAGCGCCGTCCCGCGGAGCTGCTTGTGGGCGAGCGCTTCGAGCCTCAGGCACACCGTCTGCAGCCGCCGCCAGAGCGGCTGGAGGTCGAACTGCGCCTCCGCGAGCACCCTGCGAAAGAGCCTGTCGTCGGGGACGTTCCCGG
>JAWODX010000635.1:0-6570 GCA_046483085.1 Planctomycetota bacterium | reverse complement strand
GGAGCCCGTGCCGGCTGTACAGGCGGCGGAGCACCGCCGCCGGCAGCAGGTAGTTCGTCAGCCACGCCCGCGCCTTCTGCCACCCTGTGATTGCCGCGGCGACGTCCTCCAGCATCACCATCCCCGTCCGCGGCGCGAGCTGTGCCTTCTCGACGAACCGGCGCGAGGTGAGGATCGTCTCGATCTCGCAGCGCGCGATCGCCTGGTCGATTGCGTCCTCCGAGCTCGTGTAGTTGAGGTTGACGGGGATCTTGCCGGCGAAGAGGGCGGCGATGTTCGCGGCCGCGCCGGCGACCGACGGCGGCAGCATCAGGCCGACGTACCGGCGGGCGCCGGCCAGGCGGCGGATCGGCCGCGACAGGAGCGACGCCATGGTGAGCAGCCGCCCGTAGCGGACCCGCGGCGTCGCCGGGTCGGCGGCGCAGGGCTTCCACCAGTGGAGCTTCGCGGCCCGGATGAACGCGTGATGGAGCAGGACCTGCGCTCCACGCCGGTACTCGAACGCATCGGCGGCGAGCTCGGCGACCGCCGTGCGCACCTCGTGCGCGGTCGACCCGGCAGGCATCGGCTCGCCGAACGACACGGTTACCGGACAGGGGAGTGCCCGGGGCAGCCGCCACAGGACCCGCCCCGCGCGATAGCCGAAAATGCTGCCCCACACGCGGTCGAGGTGGACCGGGATGACCGGGGCGTCGGTCCCGTCTGCGATCTGCTCGAACTCCGAGCCGAAGCCCCGCAGGTTCCGCGTCCGGCTGATGCTGCCCTCGGCGAAGATGCACACGAGCTCGCCGCTCTCGACCAGCGCCCGGCGCGCGTCGCGGAAGGACGCGGCGAGGGTTTCGGGCGGATCGTCCGCGGAGATCGGGATCGCCCCCGTCCGCCTGGCCGCCCAGTGGAGCAGGGGATGCTCGTAGTAGGCCCGGTACATCACGAAGCGGACCGGGCGCTGGAAGCAGGCCGCGATCAGGGCGGCGTCGGCCAGCGAGACGTGGTTGCAGACGAGCAGCGCCGGGCCGCGCTTCGGCACGTGCCCCAGCCCGACCGCCCGGAACCGGTAGGCGGTGTGGGTGGCGAACCACGCGACGAACCGGATGAAGAACGTCGGCAAGGCGACGCAGAGGGAGACCGTGACGGCCGCCGTGACGAGTGCGATGACCGCGCAGATGATCGACGGATCGAGCTTCAGCGGCATCGACAGGGAGTAGACGACGAAGGCGGCGACGAGCACGCCCCACCAGGTGATGAAGTTGAGCGTGGCGATCGTCTTGCCCCGCAGGCCGGCCGGGCTGCGCTGTTGGACGAAGGCGTTGACCGGGACGAAATAGAACCCGGCGAACAGGCCCAGCGCCGCCAGGTCCGCCCCGGTCAGAACCAGCCGAACCCCGTGCGACCGGACCAGCGGGATCAGGGCGAAGACGGCCGTGCAGAGCGCCATGCCCGCCCCGCCGAACGGGACCATGCCGAGCTCGATCTTGCGGCCCGACAGCTTGCCGGCCAGCAGGCTGCCCAGTCCCACCCCCAGGCACCACACCCCGAGCAGCGTGCTGATCGTCCGCCCGGTCTCCACCCCGAGCGACTCTCGCGCATACGGCACGAAGTTCTGCACGTACATCGCGCCAAACGCCCACAGGTACGTGGTCGCGAGAACGCACACGAACAGCGGCCTGTCCTCGCGAATCCGTCGCAGGTCCGCCCACGCATTGGCGAACGGATTGAGCGGCGCCCGTTCGGGGACCCCGGTCGGTGGGACGCGACGGATGAACAGGCTCGACACGGTCGCGATCCCCGCGATGCCGGCGAGCACGAGGCCCGCACGGTGAACCGAGCCCTGGAGCGACCCCCCGCGGCCGATCCACATCAACCAGCCCGAGGCGGCCGTCCCCAGGATGATGCCTGCGTACGTCGTCATGTTCAGGATCCCGTTCCCCTGCGAAAGCTCCTCGTCGTCGAGAAGCTCGGGCAGGATCCCGTACTTGGACGGGCTGAAGAACGTGCTCTGAACGGCCATCAGGAAGAGCACGAGGATCGGGGCGGCGGCGATGTCATAGCGCCCGCCCACCCAAAGGGCAACGAACGCGAGCAGCATGGCGGCCACCTCGGCGACCTTGGTCCAGGTGATCACCGTGCCCTTGCTGTGCCGATCGGCGAGGGATCCCGCCCAGCCCGAGAACAGGATATACGCGACGGCGAAGACCGCCGTGGATGCCGCGAGGTAGGCCGCGCCGCCCGCCGAGGCGGCGACCCCCGCCGACACCACGAGCATCACGATCATCTTGTACGCGTTGTCGTTGAACGCCCCCAGGAACTGGGTCGCGATGAGCGCCCAGAACGACCTGCCGCGAAGGCCCTGCCTGGTGGTGGGTTGGCTCACAGCATTCCTGCTGGACACGGGGGTGTCGACCGTCGAACCGCGGACACGATACCCCAGCCGAAGCGCCGATTCAAGCTCGGAACGCGACGCCCCACCCCGGGGGCGTTCGTCCCGATGCCGAGCGCGGAGGCGTACCCCCGCATTGGACGCGGTTGAATTGTCAGGAGTGTCGTTTATACTGGGCTTGCACCTTCGTTTTTCCGGCCGTCACCGAGGCGTGGACCCTGCATGCGGCGCCCCATTCACTGGCCGAGCCGATCGATCGCGCTTCTCTCCGCGCTGGCCTGGCTTTCGGCGTCGGCGGCGCGGCCCGGTGAACCCCCCGCCCCCGTGCTTCCGAAAGGAGGCTCACGCGGGTGATGGAGGCGATCAACATGCGGTTCGGCCAGACGATCTGCCGGGGCATCCGGCGGCACTGGCCCGAGCTGCCCGTCCGGCCGGTGAACATGCCGCCCCCGCCCGAGACCTGACCGCGTGAGTTCGCATGAAGGACGGCCGCCGCATCTCGCCGACGCGCGCGCTCCTGGGCGCGGCCGGTGCGCTCCTGTTTGCCGTACTTGTCCCGCCCGCGGCCGCCGCCGCAGACGGCCCGCCCGGACCACCCGCCGATCCGATCAAACATCTCTACCGGACATACGTGCCCCCGTACGTCGATCCAAACGGCAACACGCTGACCCGGCACTATCGCCGCCGGCTCTACCTCGAGCTCAAGCCGACCCGCGAGCACATGCGGCTCTCGACGGAGAAGGCGTTCTACAGCCTGAGCACGATCCACCGGGAGGACCGGGCGAACGCCCTGATCGAGGCGGCGATCACGAAGGAGAGACAGGAGCAGTATCGCGCCGCGCTCAAGATGTACCAGATCGTCATCGATCGCTTCCCCGATGCGTTGTACCGGGTGTCGGATTACGGCGTCTTCGTCCCCGTGGCCCAGTACGCCCAGCGGCGCATCCTCCAGTTCCCCCGCCCGGCGCTCGAACACTACCAGACCCTGCACGACCCCCGGGCGAAGGAGGCGTTCGAGCAGGCGCGGCGGCGCTACTCGCTCATCGGCTTCTCCCAGATCGTCGACCGGATGATGGCCACGTCCTACGGCGACGACGCGCTCCTCGAACTGGGGAACGCCGCGCTCGACCAGGGCCACTACCTCGAGGCGCTCGAACACTTCGGCACGATCCGCGAGTACTTCCGGCGGTCGGAGCTCCTGGGCGAGGAGCTCGACCTGCGGATCCGCCTGTGCAGGAAACTGCTCGGGGGATCCCCGGGCGGCGCCGAGGGATCCGCGGCGGACGCCCCGACGCCGACCGTGGGCAAGCTCCGCCGGATCGTGCAGGGGGCGGCCGCCGACCGGCCGCCCTACGACGAGCAGCGGGCCAGCGCGCCGCACACCGCCGCCGACGACTACGTCTGCTTCCCGCCCACCGACGACCCGCTCGGCCTGGCCGACCCCGTCTGGAAGGTCGGGCTCCCCGCCTCCCGCGGGAAGGTCCGCGTCTTCTACCAGCCGGTGGTCACCCGGGACAGCGTGATCTACCGGCACATGAACATCGTGTACTGCCGGTCGATCCTGAACGGCGAGCTGCGGTGGAAGAACGACCTCGGCGGCCGGGTCTCCTGGCAGAACCGGGGCGAGCGGCAGTATCCGAACGAGGACGTGCTCGTCCAGGACGGGCTCGTCTTCGCCCCGATGCACAAGGTCGGCCCGTCGCTGGTCGCCCTGGACGAGGTGACCGGCCAGCTCCGGTGGGCGCACGGGCCCGTCACCGCCTCGACGCTCGAGGAGGCGCGGATGCGGTTCGAGGCGGCGCCCGCCGGCGGCCCGCGCACCGTGTACGCCGGCTACGTGCTCGACAACATCGAAGGCGCCGCGCACACCGATACCGAGTACGGGGTGATCGCGTTCGAGAGCGCGACCGGCCGGGTCCGGTGGCAGCGGACCCTCTGCCGGCTGGCCCCCGGCGAGTTCATGGCCGGCTTCGCCGTCAGCCGGCGCAACCGCATCAAGAGCTTCACCTCACCGCCGCTCTACCACGAGGGGACCGTCTATTACGGCACGAACGCCGGGGTCATCGTCGCGCTCGACGCGCGGTCCGGGCGGATCAAGTGGCTGACGCGGTACCCGTACTGGCCGAAGGTGCACGACGCCGGCCGACCCCACGGCAGCACACAGCGGAGCGCCCGACGCGGGCCCCACTACCCCATGCCCTGGTTCAACCAGCGCCCGCTGCTCCTGGGCGAACGCCTGCTCGTCCTGCCGGTCGACAGCCCGCTGCTCCTCTGCCTCGACCGCGAGACGGGCAAGGTGATGTGGAGCCGGGCGAAGGGTCGGGATGGCGGCTGGCGCTGGGACTTCGGCGGCTACGCCTGGCTCCTCGGCCCGACCCGCGACGGCCACCTCGTCTACGTCGCCAGCGGCCGGGGGAGCATCATCCACCTCCTCGACCAGGAGACCGGCAAGGTGGTGTGGACGGCGCCCGACCCGATCCTGCGCGACGACCAGCCGGTGATGAACCACCCCGGGAACGTGAATCGCTACTACGAGGGGCACGTGCCCGGCTGGGGCTTCAACGTGCGCGGGTTCTGGCTCGGCGCCCGGCCGTTCCTCTCCGATGACGGGCAGCTCGTCGCCAGCTACTGGATCCCCGCCGCCTACCGGCATGGCATCTGGTGCTACGCTCTGGCCTGCTACTCGTTGGCCGACCGGGCGGTCGTCGACCGCCGCCGCTACTACACGCACAGCGTGCTCCGACAGACGAGGCGGGACATCGCGAAGGCGAAGGAGCTGCTCCAGGTCGAGAAGGAGATCCGGCGGAAGCGCAACGCGAAACAGAAACGCCGGCTCCAGATGCTCAAGGAGATCGCCGCCGACCACGTGCCCGTCAACCGCTACGGCCCGTTCGTCCCCTTCGCCCGGATGACCTTCCGGCGCTACGGCGTCCGCTTCGAAATGCGCATGCGCGCCCGGAGCCTCACCATGCGCTACGACCCCGCGCTCCTCAATCGAAAGCTGGCGGCGCGGGGGGACCCCGGGGCGGAGTTCGCCAAGGCCGAGCTCGACCTGGCGAACGGCCGGCTGGACCAGACGGCCGCGCGCCTCAACCATTGCCTCGCCACCATCTCGTCCGAGGACCTCGACTTCCGCGCCACCATCAACCAGATCCTCTACCAGGTCCACAAGCGCCTGGCCCGCAGCGCCATCCGGGCGAAGGATCCGGAGGCCGAACTCGAACAGGCGCTGGGGATGAACCGGACGGCCGGGACGCTCCACGACGAGATCGAAACCCTGTTCGCACTGGCCGACGCGTTCGCCCGCAAGGGCGACCCCGCGGCCGCCGCCCGCGCGCTCCGGAGCATCGTCACCACCTACGGCCACTACGAGCATCCCATCCCGGCGATCTGCTCGCAGCGCGAGGAGGCGATCGCCGGCGCGGCGAGCGAGGTGTTCGACCGCGCCCGGCGGTACGTGGACCCCGAGCTGTTTCGCAAGGAGTTCGAGCGAACGCTCGGGCTGCTGGAGCGGAGCCTGCCCCTCTATTTCAGCGCGGTGTCGCCGCTGCCGAAGGACGTGAAGGTCCGGGCCGGCGATCGGGCGGTGAGGAAGCTGCTGGCGATCCAGGAGCAGTTCGCCGACTTCGCCGACCGATACGAGCGGACGGCGAAGAGGGAACTGGCCGGGATGTCTCCGGCCGAGCAGCAGTATCACATGTGGGAGTTCCCGGGCACCGCGGCGGCCCAGGCGGCGCTCGACGATCTCTTCGCACGGGCGGCGAAGGCCCCGGGGCCCGAGGGCCGGCAGCGATTCTGGCAGCTCGCCGACCTCGCCCGCGTCTGCCGCCTGACCGTGCCGCAGGCCCTCCGAAGGCGCGTGGACGCCCCGCCGCCCGGTCCGCGGCGCCGGCCGCTCGCCGTCCGGCGGGAGCCCCGGACGCTCGACTTCGAGGACGCGGAAGGGACGAAGCTGCTCGTCCTGAAGCGACGGGGCGAGCGCAAACGGCATCCCGGCCTGCTCTTCCTCGGCGGCCGTACCCGGAAGCGCCTCGACAACAAGTTCGTCCTGATCTGCGTCGACCTGGAGGAAGGGGAGGTATTGTGGCGCGGACGGGAACGGCGCGGCGACCGGTGGTTCGAGGAGATCCGGCTCAAGGGCAAGGGCGCCGAGCCGGGGTTCTCCGAGGCATTCGTCTGCGGCGACCTCGTCG
>JAWODX010000266.1:0-4595 GCA_046483085.1 Planctomycetota bacterium | reverse complement strand
GCGCCGCGGGGCCGATGTTCGCCAGCGCCTGCGCCGCGTGGGGGTGTTCCACGTGGGCCAGCAGCACGTCCATCGCGGGCTCCGCGTCCATCTGCGTGAGCGCCCACAGACAGGCGTCGGTCGCCCAGGGATGCTTGCCGCTCGATATGACCCGACCCAGCGCGGGCGCGGCGGGCGCCGCGTCGTTGCCGATCCGGCCGAGCGCCCACGCGGCGAAGCCGACCGGGCACCAGTCCCACTTCCCGTGCCGTGCCTTCCAGTCCTTCTCCAGCGCCCGGCTGAGCGCGGGCACGGCCTCCTTCGCGTGCCGACCGATCGCGCCCAGCGCCCAGGCGGCGAATGTCGCGGTCCGGCGGTCGTCGGCCTCGAGCATCTCGATCAGCTTCGGCACGGCGGGCTTCGCCTTTGCGCCCAGCCGGCTGAGCTGCTGCACGGCGAGCCAGGCGGCATCGGTGTCCTCGCGCGTCCGCCGGTCCTTTGCGTTCTGCCGCGCCATGTTCTGGTCCTTGATCGCCGCCAGCATCGCGGCCAGCGAACCGTGATGTTCGGCCATCGGCGACAGGCCGCCGGCGCGGAATCCGCCGTCCTTCGGAATCAGCACGTCCAGCCGGGCGTGGGTGAAAGCGCCGGCGACCAGCCGGTCGGCGCAGTCATTCACGTAGTACTCGACGTAGGTGTAGCCCGCGTGCCGGTCGCCGGGGGACGCGCCCTTCGGGACGGTCTTCTTCGCATCGGCCGGGTCGTTCGGGTCGAGCTCCTGCTCGGTCTCCCAGTCGTCGGGCATGCCGTCGCCGTCGGAATCGGGCGGTGCGTCGCCGGGCTCCAGGCCTTCCATCAGGCCGCCGTCGGGGATGTGGCAGCCCCAGGAGCCGCCCCGGGTCCGCAGCTCGCGGATGGTGCGTTTCGAGACGGCGTCGCGCGGGAGGCATCCGGCGGCGGCTGCGACCAGCCGGTGCGCCTCCTCCGCGGTATGCGTGCTCACCTTCGGGTAGTCGGCGAACTCCTTGTCGACGACGTTCTTTCTCGGCCGGCCCCGCTTCCACGGCTCGACGTACCCGCCGAGCCAGTCCATGTAGTTGCCGTCGAGGTAGAACCGCCCGTTGCCCTTCCGATAGGGTTTGATCGGCCCGCGGCCCGCGGTGTACGGCGGGCGGTAGATGCGGACGCCGATCATCCCGCCCGGGCCGGCCTTCGAGTAGTTGCCCACGATGTTCGTGCTGTGCCGGGCCGATTCGTTCGCCCGCACGATGAACAGCATCCCCTCGCCGCTGTTGTAGAGCACGTTGTTGCGGAAGTCGAACGGGTACGAGCCGCTGAGCGGGGTCCGCGACCGATGATGCGCCAGCAGCGTGTGGTGGACGGTGATCGGGCGGGGGCCGTGGTACCCGGTGATCATGCCGAAGTTGTGCGGCTCGTCCCCGCCCTCCAGCCAGATGTCCGACTCCTCCGACGCGCACCACTGGACGGTCGCGTCCTTTCCGCTGTACAGCTCGAAGCAGTCGTCCTTGCTCCACGAGCCGGAGACGTGGTCGACGATGATCCGCTCGCAGTTGTCGAGCTCGAGGGCGCGGAGATTCCGCCCGCTCCCCTTCGCCGCCGTGGGCCGGACGCGGAGGAACCGGATCGTCACGTCGTGCAGCGTCTTCTCCTTCCGCCCCCGCCGCGTGCTCAGCATCCCGTTGATGGTGATCCCGGCGCCCGGCGCCGTCTGCCCGGCGATCGTCACGTTCGAGTGATGGATCGACAGGTACCGCCGGCCCTTGCTGACGTGCGGCGGCACGATGACCCCGCTCACCTCGAACACGATGATCCGCGGCCCGGGCTGCTCCAGCGCCCACTGGAGGCTCCCCGGCCCCTTCGGCTTCAGGTTCGTCACCTTGATCACCCGGCCGCCGCGCCCGCCGACCGAGACGGCGCCGAACCCCTCCGCCCCGGGGAACGCGGGCAGCGCCCGGTCACCGGCGCCGGCGACACCCACAATGAGCAGGAGGATCATTCCAGCGCGACCGAGACCTCGTGCACCTTGCATCGCGTGCTCCTTTCGCTATTCGTCTTCGTGAACCCGCCTCAGGGCGGCAGCGGCGGCGACCCGGACCACGTGGTCGGGGTCATTCGCCGCCTTCTTCAGGGCTGCCTCGGCCCCGGCGGCGCGCGGTCCCAGGCGCCCCAGCGCCCAGGCCGCCTCGCGCCGAACCCGTTCGCTCCGATCGCCCAGCGCGTCGCTGAGGGCTTGCCGGGCGGTGGCGGCCTCTTCATGCGCGGCGGCGGTCCCGAGCGCCCGCGCACACCAAGCCCGGAGCGATGCGTCTTTCCTGCTTCGCACCACCTCGGCCAGGACGGAAACCGCGTCCTTTCCGATCTTCCCCAGCGCCTCGGCCGCGGCGAACTGTACTTCCGGCCGCGGATCGTTCAGCGCCTTTCTCAGGGCACCGAGGGCGCCGGCGGCCGCGGGCCCGCACTCGCCGAGCGCCCGGGCCGCGCTCTGCCGCGTGCCGTAGTCGCTGTCGGCCAGCTCGGCTGCGAGAGCCGCTGCGACCCCCTCGCCGTCGGGCGCCACGCCGGCCAGCGCCTTCGCGGCCGCCGCCTTCAGGAACGGGTCCCCGCGCGCGAGCGCCTTGATCAGCGCCGGGGCGGCCTCCCTCGCATCCGCGCCCATCCGGCCGAGGGCCATGGCGGCGCCGACGGCCGCCCGGCTTTCGCCGCTCCCCAGCCGCTCGAGCAGGGTGGGGAGGGCCGGCTTGCCGATCTTCGCCAGTGCCCGGGCCGCGTGGTACCGGCAATCGTACTTCGCGCTCCAGCCGTGGCCGCCGGCATCGCCGAGCGCCCGGGCCAGGGCGTCGGTCGCGTCGCGGGCCTTCGGGCCGATCTCCGCCAGCGCCCAGGCGGCGGGCTGCCGCGCCCAGACGTCCTCGCCGTGGAGCGTGCGGGCGAGGGCGGGCACGGCGTCCGCGGCCCGCGGGCCGAAGCGGCCGAGCGCCCAGGCGACGAAGCCCCTCGGGTTCATGTTCCACTTCGAGTTGCGCACGCGCCGCTGGTAGTCCGTGCGCTCCAACGCCTTGACGAGCGCGGGCACGGCGTCGTCTTCGTCGGCGTGCGGGGCGATGACCCCGAGCGCCCAGGCGGCGAACAGCGCCGTCCGGTTGTCGGTCGTGTCGAGGAGTGTCGCGAGCGGCTTCGCGGCGGGCGCAGCGTTCGGGCCGGCGTCCTTGAGCGCCCAGATGGCCCGCCACGCTGCACCCGTATCTGTTCTCGCCGTCTTGTGGAGAGCCAGGGTTTGCTGCGCGATATCCGCCACGAGCCGGTCGACGGGCTTCGGCAGTGGCCGCGACTCCGGTTTCGTCGGCTTGTCGCGGTCGGGCGGACCCAGGCGGGCGGCGGTGAGCGCCTCGGCCTCGTACGTGTCGGCCAGCTCGTTGACGTAGAACTCGACGTAGGTGTAGCCCTTGTGGCGGTCGCCGGGCGAGGCGCCGGCGGGCACCGTCTTGCCCGCGTCTTCGGGATCGTTCGGGTCCAGTCCGTGCGCCGTCTCCCAGCGGTCGGGCATGCCGTCCTTGTCGGCGTCCGGTCTGGGCTGCCCGCCGGAGAGGCGTTCGCGCCAGCCGGCGGGCGGGCGCCGCGTGTCCCAGAGCCCGGCGCGGTGGCGGACCTCCCAGATGCAGCGGGCGGTGATCTCGTCGCGCGGCAGCGCCCCGGCCGCCGCCATGACCTCCCCGTAGGCCTCTTCGGCGACGTGGGTGGTCACGGGCGGGCAGCGGACGGGCTTCGTGGCGGGCGGCCCGTACTTGAGCCGGCGGGCGCGCGCCGCCGGCTCGTAGTACCCGCCGGCGTGGGTGAGGTAGTTGCCGCCGACATAGACCTTGCCGGGCTTCCGGCCGAGGCCCAGGCCGGGCCGGGTCAGCGTGCCCGGCGGGTGGTAGATGCGGGGGAAGCCGAAGAGCGCGCCCGGGCCGTCCTTGACGTAGTTTCCGACGACGTTCCCGCCGCCGGGCGGCGCGCCGAGGTACGTCCCGTGGTTGTAGAGGACGCTGTTCCGGTAGTCGAGCACGACGCCGTACTGGGCGGCGGGCGCGCGGCTGTGGTGATGGGCGAAGAGGACGTGGTGGAGCGTGCTGGGTCCGCCGCTGATGATCATCCCGAAGTTGTGCGGCTCGTCGCCCCCCTCCCAGGTCAGCCGCGATTCCTCGATGGTCGTCCACTGGACGGTCGCGTGCTTCGTCCCCGGCAGGCTCAGGCTCTCGTCCGCGCCCCAGGCGATGGAGACGTGGTCGAAGATGACCCGCTCGCAGTTCCAGATATTGACCGCGTCGCCTCCGGCGCGGCCGGCGTATCGGACCCGCAGGTGGCGGACGATGATGTCGGTCTGGCCCCGGAACCAGAGCTGGCCCTCGACGGTGATGCCGGGCCCGGGCGCGGTCTGCCCCGCGATGGTGACGTGCCCGTCGCCGAGCGGGTAGCGGCCGTACTTGCCTCCGGCGGCCGGGTGATCCGCGTGACGAACCGGAAGCCGGCCGGCCCGGGCAGCTTCGCCGCGGCGCTCGGCGCGAAAGGCCCGAGGATCATCGTCTTCGACGTGAGCGGGGTGATCCCGGCCGCCG
>JAWODX010000253.1:0-3843 GCA_046483085.1 Planctomycetota bacterium | reverse complement strand
AGAACGTCGAGCTGCCGCTCTTCTACATGGGAATGCGCCGGCAGGAGCGCCACCGGCTGAGCCTCCAGGCCGTCGAGGCGGTGGGCCTCATGCACCGCCTGCGGCATTCGCCCGCCGAGCTGTCCGGGGGCGAGCGCCAGCGCTGCGCCATCGCCCGCGCCATCGTTCACGAACCGCGGGTCATCCTCGCCGACGAGCCGACGGGCAACCTCGACACGCACACCGGCGAGGATATCCTCGCCGTGCTCCACCGACTGCACGAACAGGGCCGGACGCTGATCGTCGTCACCCACGACGAGATGATCGCAGACGGCGTGGAGCGCCGGGTGACGCTGCGCGACGGCCAGGTCGAAGATGACTCGCGGAGGGAGCCCGGCTGATGCTGTTCCGGCTGTTCGAGATCATCCGACTCGCCATCCGCAACCTGGCCGCGAACATCGTCCGCTCGCTGCTCACCCTCCTCGGGATCGTCATCGGCGTGGCGTCGGTGATCTTCATGATGTCGGTGACGGCCGGTGCGGGCCGGAAGATCATCGAGGAGATGCAGCAGCTCGGGCTGCGGAACATCATCATCAACTCGGTCGACGCCGGCGGCGGCCGCACCCCCGGCCGGCGCACCGCATGGGTCCGACAGTACGGCCTGCTGGAGAAGGACGTCGCCCAGATCCGGGCGAGCTGCCCCCACATCCGGTTCCTGACCCAGGTCCATCAGGTCCGCGAGGACAGTTGGATCGGGGGCCGCGAGATCGGCGCCCGCGTGCTCGGCATCGAGCCCCCCTATTTCGACGTGCTCGGCCTGCGCACGGTGGCCGGCCGCCGGCTCTGTGACGTCGACAACGTCCAGCAGAAACTCGTGTGCAACGTCGGCTCGCGGATCCTGGAAGAGGAAGGCGTGCTCGGCAACGGCCTGGGGATGATGGTCCAGGTCCGCGACCGCCTGTTCCGCGTGGTCGGCGTGCTCGACGAGCCCGAGTACACCGAGCGGAGCCAGAAGGCGCTGTCGACCAGCCCCGAGCTGCTCACGATCTATCTCCCCGCCGCGACCGTGCTGCGGGTGTTCGGGACGGACTACCGGCTCAGCGAGGAAGGCGAGCGCGGCGCCATCCGCGTCGAGGTCGACCAGGTGGTCATCGGTGTGACAAAGAACGCCTCGGTCCTTGCCACGGCCGACGCCGTCCGCCAGGTCCTCGAACACAACCACGACGAACGGCGCGACTACGAGATCATCGTCCCCCGCGAGCTGCTCGAGCAGGAGCAGAAGACGCAGCGGGTGTTCGCCATCACGATGATCCTGGTCGCCTCCGTCTCGCTCCTGGTCGGCGGGATCGGGATCATCAACATCATGCTGGCCACGGTGACGGAGCGGACGCGGGAGATCGGCATTCGCCGCGCCTGCGGCGCGAAGCAGCTCCACATCGCCTACCAGTTCCTCATCGAGACGACGACGCTGGCGCTCATCGGCGGGGTGATGGGGGCGGGGGCCGGTGTGGGGGCGGTCGAGTTCATCGCGCCGCGCCTGGGCTGGCCGGCCATCGTCAGCGCCGAGTCCCTCATTCTCGCCCTGGGCATCTCGTGCGCCGTGGGCATCATCTTCGGCACCGCCCCGGCCATCAAGGCCGCCCGAATGGATCCGATCCGCGCATTGCGCTCCGAATAGGCGCGGGCGCGGCACATCCGACGCCGAGGTCCGTCTGGGCGGGTGCGTTGCTCAGGAATGGATGCGGCGGCGGGCTAGCGTCGCAGCCCGCGGGCGCGTTCGGCCGTCTTGATCGTCTTCAGGCGTTTCTTCTGCGCCTTCCGGCGCTGGTCGCTCGGCTTCTCGTAGTAGGCCGTGTGCCTGATTCTCCCCAGCATCCCTTCGTTATCGCAAATCTTCTTGAGCCGTTTCAACGCCTTCTCCAGGGACTCGTTTTTCCCCACGGTCACTCTGACCACAAAAAATCAACTCCTTTCTGCAAATGCCAAGCCAATCAGGTCACGCAGGCGGCTTGCCTCGGCCTGCACGCAACGTCTTCCATAACCTATACTAATAACCCTGTCGGACCTGTCAACCCCTCGGTTCGGATTTTTGGGCACTCGCCCGGTATGCCAATCAGGCCTCGGGGATGGGGCGGACCGGGGTGACGGTGGTTTCGAAGTCGAGGCCGCCAGTGTGGCGCACCTCGAGAATCTCGCCGCGCATGCCCATGTTCTCGTTCCGATGCCGCATCTCCGCGCCGCGCCGGGTGAGCACGGTCGCGTCGCCGTGCTCGTCGAGCACCAGGTACGCCCCGCGGCTCCCCCCGCCCCGCTCGATGTACGCCTTCATCGCCTCGAGAAACGCGATCTCGGTCACGCACAGGAGCTCGTTCCCCAGGGCGTCGACGAACTGGCTCTGGCGCGAGAGGCGCTGGCCGTCGGTCTTGAGCGACTCGTACTGTCGGCGGGCGTCGGCGATCGCCTCGGCCAGACCCTCGGCCCCGCGGATCATGCCGCCCGCCTCGCTCATCCGCTCCTGGATCTCCTTCTCGTGATTGCGGACCGACGGCACCTCGATCGGGCCGTACACGTACCGCTGGAGATTGGTGATCTCGCTCTCGACCCGGGCGCGGACCGTCTCGAGGAACGTGTCGACCGGCGGCGGCGCCTGGTCGTCGTCGCGCACGATCCGCTCCGCCGCCCGGAGGCCGCCGACCTGTGCCGCGTTCAGCTCGGCGCCCTCCGGCGGATTGCCGTGCGTACAGGCCACGTCGCCGACGGCGAACAGCCGGGGGATCGAGGTCTCCCACCACATGTCGACGGTCAGCCCGCCGAACGTGTCCTCGGCGGAGATGGCGACCTGCTGCGGCTCGCGAAGGTCGGCCTTCTGGTCGAGCAGCCGGCCGATCATCGCCGCGTCCAGGTGCCGCAGCCGTTCGAGCGGGCTGAGCTGGGTTGCCCCGGTGCTCTCCAGGAAGTGGCGGGCCTCGTCGTCGAGCTGGGTGATGTTGAACTTGCCCAGGTCGGGCGCCTGCGCGTTCTGCGAGAAGTCGACGTAGACACGACGCCCCGCGGCCAGTTCGTTGTAGACGGCGATGTCGATGATCGACGGCCCCAGGCTCTGGAGCTGCGCGGTGGAGAACGCCCAGCGGTTGCCCTTGTGGAAGATGGCCGACGCGATCTGCTTGGTGGCGTCGAAGTACTCGGCCAGGAATGCCTTCTCGTCGCGTCCGCCGCGGCCCACGCTGTAGTAGTGCGGGATCACGCGCTGCAGGTCGCCCATGAGCCGGACGCGCGATTTGGCGAACGTCAGGCCGTACCGCGTCTCGGTCAGGTTCCCCGCCTTCGCGCCGGCCACGATCCCCAGTCCCAGGCTGGACGGGCTGCCCGCGGTGTGGACCGTGTCGGCGAACAGCGCGCTCGCCCCGCCCGTCGCCAGCACCACGTTGCGGCAGTTGAAGAGCACCAGCGCCGTCGAGGGGTCGTTCGCGTCGCGCCGGTTCACGGCCAGCGCCCCGACCACCTGCCGGCCGTCTTCTTCATCGGCGACGAGCAGGGCGATGACCGCGTGCCGGCGCAGCGTCTTGATCCGGTTCGCCCGGGCGCGGGCGTCGAGCTCCTCGGTCATCAGGACCGAGGTCATCGGCCCGGCGCTCGCCCGCCGCTCGTGTTCGCCTTCGGCCAGGAACACCCCGTACTCGTCCCGCGGGAAGGGGACGCCGCTGCTGGCGAGCCGGAGGAACGCGGGGATCGAGTTGACGGCCTCCACGTAGGCCACGTCGCCGTGGGTCATCCCGCCCTCGCACAGGGTCCGCGCAAACGCGACGGGCGAGTCGGGATCGTCCCAGGCCATGCCCATTCGGTAATACGCCGGCTTCGCCGAAA
>JAWODX010000199.1:0-12718 GCA_046483085.1 Planctomycetota bacterium | reverse complement strand
CCCCTCTAGCCCGCATTCCGCACGGAGTCACAGCGCAAGCATAAGCAAGCCAGACGCAGTGCCCCCGTAGCCCGCGCCCTCTTTCCCAGGCATAGATGCCGCCCCCGGGGCTCGCCAGTCCTCCAACTCGCACGTTACGGGCCTCTCAGAGAACCCTGGTGGGGCAGACATTCCTGTCTGCCGCGCGGGAGGGAAGAACGCCTGCCCCACCAGAGTTCCGTTAGACGGCCTAAGGAAAAAGGGGACGGGGGTCGTTTCTGCGAAGCACCCGAAGGGCCGTTTCCGGGAAACGACCCCCGGCCCCCTTTTCCGCCGGGCGTCTGTCCACCCCCGGAATCAAATGTCACGGAGCACTCCGCTCTGTCTGACAACTCATTGGCTGGCTGCCCGCGATCCTCTGGCAGGCAAGAATGCCTGCCCCACCGGCAAAATACCCTGGTTCGGTGGGGCAGACATTCCTGTCTGCCGCGCGGGAGGGAAGAACGCCTGCCCCACGGTTTTGTTGGAGCTCGCAAGAACCGCTAGTCGCGGCCCGGCTGCGGATACAGCCGCTCCCGCTCGCGCGTGACGGCCGCCGCCAGCGCCTGGATCGCGCTCTCCCCCAACAGTCTCCCCAGGTTCAGCGGCCGGCTGCACGCCCAGTCGACGTGGATCACGTCGTCCCGCGCCGTCAGCGCCAGCGCCACCGACACGTCGGCGAACTCCTGCCTCGCCGTCTCGGAGGCCGGCAGGAGCGCGCCCAGCGCCTGCTGCGCAACGGCCGGGCTGAGCCAGGCGTAGATGCCGTTCCGTTTCGGCAGCATGCGGTCCACGGTCCGGAAGGCCTCGCGCTTGTGGATCGTCTCGCCGCTCGCCGCCGAATCGATCAGCTTGTCGACGAGCTCGGGGCGGCCGACGACCACGCCGCTCCTGATCATCGCCCAGGCGTGGCGGCGGGCGAGCACGTGCACGCGGACCCCGCGCCGCTCATAGATCTCGCTCCGGCCCCACCATTTCGCGTGCCCCTCCAGGCCGCGCAGGATCGTGTACACCCGCTTCGGCTCGCTCACCCGGACGAACACGCCGAGCTCTCGCTCCGGGCCCTCGCCGACCAGGAACGCCCCCACCTCTTCGACGAGGCCCGCCAGCTCGTCCAGCTCGGCGTCGAGGATCGACTCGAGTTCCTTCACGCGCTCCTCGTACGCCTCCGCGCCGGCCGGACCCGAGACGGCCTCGAACACGTCGGCCACCTGCGGGTTCAGGACCCGCCACGCCAGCCGCCCGTTCTCGAAGCTCATCGCCGCGAACGCCGCCGTGTCCCGGGGCAGGTACCGCGTGATGTGCTTCGGCTGGCTCGGGGTCTCGGCGACGAGATGGAGCGGATGGTCGGAGCCGGCGACAACACGGCAGCGCCCGCGCCGCCCTCCGTACCGGGTCCGCACAAAGGCCACGTACACGTCGGCCAGCCCCAGCGGCCGCGCCAGCCGAGCGAACCGGGGCCGCCGCGACAGCAGCGGCTGGACGACGAAGTACCCGCCGACCGCGCCCCGTCCCCCGTTCCTGACGAACGGACGGTAGTTCTTGCTCGCGGCCAGCGACTCCGCCCGCTTCCCCGTCGCCAGCCCGTTCAGGACGCCCGCCAGCAGCGACCCCTCGGTCGAGAACACGATCTTGCCCTTCGAACTGGCCCCGTACAGCGGCGAGCCGAGCGCGGCGCTCGCCTCGCGGCTCAGGGTGAAGATCCGCGTCCCCGCGTACTCGTCGGTGTAGTTGAAATACCGGACGACGCCGGCCGGGAGGAACTCGTCGAACGGGGTCGGCCGGCCGACGTCGAGGACGACCAGCCGCCGGAACCCCCCGCCCTTGGATACTTCTTCGCCGCCCGGCGCGTGCAGGCTGACGTGGATCGACCGGACCCGTCGGACGGCCCGGCCGCACTGCCGCACCGTCTCGCCCGCCTGCTTGTCACCCGCCTGCTCGAACCGGGCGCTCAGCTCCTCGAAGACGCCCCGCCGCTCGAGGTCCCGGCACACGTCGTCGGCGTCGCCGAACCAGGCGTAGGCCAGCGTGTCCGCAGGCAGGACCGTCGCCGCCTGCCAGCTCCGCCCGATCCGAAAGGTGTAGACCACGACGACCAGCGCGGCCGCGACGGCCAGGGCAACGAGGATCGCCGGCAGGGGAGACCGCCCGCTTCCCGATCGCCTCGTCCGATACATTCGCGGTCGCCACACGGATCGTGCCGGCCCGTTACATCTGGTCCAGCAACTGCTCGCGCTTGCGGTTGTATTCTTCCTCGGTAATCAGGTCCTGGTCGCGCATCTCCTTCAGCCGGGCCAACTGCGCCTCCGGACCGCCCTCCCCCAACCGGCCCGACCACACGCAGATGCCTTTCTGCGCCATGTACGTGCCGACGGCAACGAGCGCCGCCCCCAGCATGACGAAGAAATCATGCCCGCCGCAGACAGGCGCCGAGAGCGTCGATACGTTCCCGATCAACATCACGAGGATCAGCCCGGCGAAACCGTACCCCACAAGCAGCCAGCAGCTCTCCTTCAGGCTCATCACAACCGCCACCACGGCCAATGCCTCGATCACCAGAAGCACGATCTGGGACATCGGTACCCAGCCGAAGCCGGATACGTCGAGCCCCCGAACCAGCGCCAGGAGCGTGAACACGAGGCACATGCCCAGGCCGACGAACATCAGAAGCTGACCCGTCCCGAACGGACGGGGTCCGTCGCAGCCACCAGCAATGATCGGCTCTTCCGACTCACCCATCACCATCCTCCTTGACAAGACCCCCAACGGTCCATGAACCCACCTCTATAGAATGCAGGCCCAGACGGCCTGCGGTCAAGCTTTTTCTTCCAGCGTCTTCAGTGCGGATACTGTAACATCCTCGGGAACAGCGCGTCAAGAAGGGTCGTCACGTCCTTGTTCGCCCGGGGAGCGAGCGACAGCCGGTCCTGCAGCATCGCCTCGAACACCGTCTCGCGCCCGAGCAGCACCCGCGAGAGGGTCGCATCGTCCATCGCCAGGCGGAGCTCCGGGTCGTCCGGGACCGGCTGCAGCACGTGCACGCGGCCCCGCTCGACCCGGAGCCCGGCGGCGTGCGTCTCGCCGCGAATCCCGACCACCCCGTGCCAGTCGTGCCGCTTCTTCTCCCGCAGCCGCCGCTCCAGCAGCGGCCGCAGGCGCCCCAGCAGCGCCGGCAGATCATTGAGCCGCCACATGTCGACGCCCCCGGTCTTCTTCCGCGCGAACCCCTCCGCCTCGAACGCCCGCTCGATTGCCTCGCCCTCGGGAACGGCCCCCGTCTTGACGCGCGTCGCCTTTTCCCGCGCCGCCGCCCCGCAGAACCCGGCGATCAGCGCCCGGGCGACCTTCTCGACGTGGTCGCCCGGCCGCACTGCGATCTCCGCGACCCGCGCCTCGACGCGGCCCTTGCGATCGGGCGGCGGGACCCGGCCGCGGATGTACCCGCCGAGCCGGCCCCCGGCCTTCGCCATCATCGCGATACTCCCCTCGGTCAGCTCGCGGGGCCGCTGCCGGTCCACCCGCACGTGGTCCGCGTAGACCTCGTTGAACAAGTCAGCCATCCGTCGGACGTCCCGCGCCGTCGCCGCCCGGACCTCGACCCCCTTTCGAGCGCCGCACCGGCGCCCGGCGTCCAGCTCCTTCGTCCACTCGTGGGAGACAGGCCCGTCGACGAACCCGGCGCCGCGGTAGACCACGTGGGCCACGTTCCGCGTCCCCGTGTCCAGGGCCGCCGTGGGCGCCGAGGCGAACCACGGGTCGGCGACGGTCCGCGCGAGCAGCTCGCGGCTCAGCCCCTTTCGCCGCCACTTCGGCGCCGTGTGCACCCACTGGACGTAGTAATGGGGGACCTGGACGCCGCCGGGCCACGTCTCGCTGTACCGCCCGCTGAACACGTTCGCCCCGACCCGGCCGTCGATCTCGGCCAGGTACCGGAGCGTCGCCCAGTGCTCGCCACCGAGCTGGCGCTGCACGACGATCCGCAGGGGGACCTCGAGGTCGCGGCCGACCCGGCGCAGCGCGGCGCGGGCGTCGAGTTTGAACCGGGCGTCGCGCTCTTCGGCCAGCTCCGCGAGGCGGTCGGCCGCGCGATCGTCGCCCGTCTGCGTGAGCGCGACCGCCGCGATCGCCGCGTGGTCCTCGTCGTCCGCGTCGGCCGAGAGCCGCAGGAGCGCCTCGCGCCCCCGCGCGTCCCGCGCCCGCGCCAGCCGCATGGCGGAGACGAGCTCGTCCGCCTCGTCGGCGTCGCCGAGCCGGTTCGCCTCCGCGTGCAGGCTGACCCGCTTCTCGTTCCGGTTCCGCATCAGGACGCGGGCGGCGTCGTAGCGCTCGCTGGTCGGCTGGTCGGTGTCACGAAACTGCCGCCGCACGTTCCGCAGGCAGCGGGGCAGGAACCGGCGGTCGGCCGCGGGAAGGATCGGGAGCGGATGCACCGTGTGACCGCGCGCGGCGAACCAGGGGAAGAGGTCCTCGCCCGCCGCCAGGCTGAGGTAGTAGACGAGGATGTCGAGCTCGGTGGACACGTCCCGGTGGGGGAACTTCTTCCACGGGAACGTCTCCGGCTCGTCGCGCAGCAGCTTCTCGAGCAGGTCATCGCCGAAGTCCGCCTCGAGCCCCGGCCAGAGCCACGCCGCCGGCGACGGCCCCGCCTCCGCCCGCCACCAGCCGAGGTCCACCCGCTCCGGGTCCCCCTCGCCCTCCGGCCAGGATGCCAGCACGGCGCGCCGGCGCTCGGCCTCCTCGCCGTGGCCGTGCCGCGTCATCGCCTTCCGCGCCATGTGCGCGGCCAGGGTCTCCGGTCCCACGGTCCGGCCCATCAGGCTTCCGAGCCCGTCCGTCTGCAGGGCCCAATCGTAGATGGAGTGGACGAGCCCGTCGATGAGCGACGGCCGGCAGGCATCCGCGCCGATCCACGTGAGGCCGCGGCCGGTCCGCCAGTCGCGCCACCAGTCCCAGCCGGTGCCCGGCACGACGACGAACTTCCATTGTCGTGAGCGAAGCCGCCGGACCTGCCTCGTCACGCGCCGGAGCTCGGCTTCGATCAGGTCGAGAACGGGGTCGAGCTGCGTCCTGCGGACGTTCCGGTAGCGAACGCGGATCTTGCCGCGCCGGACGGCGTGCCACGTGCCGGCGACGCGCTCGGGCAGCGGCTCTCGGTCTGTGCGGCCCCGGCGCCGTTCCGCCAGCCAGCGAACCACGCGCCGACCGATCGTCTGCCAGGGCATGCCGAACTTCGGCACGCCGGCGATGAGGGCGCGACCGTTCCCGTGGCGGAACGTCGCGGCCACCGGCTCGCCGGTCTTCCGGTGCCGCAGCAGGCGGGTCGCGCCTTTCGGCGGAACGACCGGCAGGGCGGCGCGGACCGGCAGCTCCTCGATCTCCAGCCCCTTCAGTGGCCCCGTCCTCGCGTGGAGCGCCAGGTCGGCGCGGGGATATCCGCGCTCGAGCTCCGGGGTCCATGCGACCGGCCCCCGCGCGTCGCTCGGGCCGACGAACCCGGCGCCGAACAGCTCGGCGACCTGGTGCGCGGCGGACGCCGCGACCGGTTTCCCGGCCTCCAGCTCGAACGCGGATGCGGACGCGGCCAACAGCAGCCCGCCACCGTTCCCCACGAACCCATCAATGGCGCCCAGTTCGTCCGGCGTGTACGCCCGGGCCGCCGCCGACCGGATGACCAGCACGTCACAGCGGCCGAGCCGCTGCGCAGTCAGCCGGCGTTCGTTCTCCGTGACGAAGAACGCGGGGTCCCGGTGGAGGTTCGTCAGGTGGCAGTAGCCGACGCCGTCGCGCGACCGGTCGATCATCACCGCGATGGGAGTCGTCCTGCTCATCCTCTTCCTCGCAAGCCGTGGCGGTCCGCGATGATATCACAGCCTTCCGCCGACGCAAGCACGACGGGCGGATCGCGGCGCTTTTTCCGGGTTTGCCCTGGAGCCGGCGGCGGGAAACCGGTATCCTGTCCTCGCGGAAGGGATCGCCAATGGCCGCCGCGAAGAGACATCACAGCGTCGCGAAGATCGGCATCCTCGCCGTCCTGCTCCTCGGCCCGCCCCTGCTGGGCGCCGGGGCGGTGGAGGCGACGTGGCGGGAGATGCTCGAGCTGCCGCAGCGCGCCGGCTACGTCGATCACGAGCCGTTCTCCTGGCTGGCGTTCGCGCTGGTCGCCGGGTTTGTCATCGCGACGGTGGGACCGTTGGTCGTGCACGCGCTCCGCGCTGGCCGCAGCATGCCGAGGCGCCCGAATGGGAAGGGGCGGTTCCCGCGGTGGGGCTGGGCGGGCGTGGCCCTGATGATCGGCGGGTGGGTGCTGGCGTGGAGCCGGTTCCCCTGGTTCGCCCCGCTCCAGCCGTTCACGTATGCGATGGTCTGGTTCCCGTTCATCCTCGTGGTGAACGGACTGCACGCGTGGCGGGCCGGGCACTGCCTGATGCGGGATCGGCCGGTCTTCTTCGCCCTGCTCTTCCCGACCAGCGCCCTGTTCTGGTGGTTCTTCGAGTACCTGAACCGGTTCGTGCAGAACTGGCGCTACACGTCGGTCGAGTTCGAGCCGCTCACCTATGTCGTGCACGCCACGATCGCGTTCTCGACCGTGCTGCCCGCGGTGCTGTCGATCCGGGAACTGCTGCTCTCGTTCCCCGCCGTGCAGAGCTTCCGCTCGTGGCGGCCGGTCGCCCCTCGCCGTCCCCGGGCGATCGCCGCAGCCACCCTGCTGCTCACGGCGGTCGGCCTGGCGTGCATCGGCGTCTTCCCGAATTTCCTCTTCCCGCTGCTCTGGATCTCGCCGCTGCTGATCATCGTCTCGCTGCAGGTGCTGTTCGGCGACCGGCACGTCTTTTCGGGCCTGCCGCGGGGCGACTGGCGCCCGGTCGTCTCGGCCGCGGCCGCCGCGCTCGTCTGCGGGTTCTTCTGGGAGATGTGGAACGACTACAGCCTGGCGAAGTGGCACTACGACGTCCCCTTCGTCGAGCGGTTCTACCTCTTCGAGATGCCCCTGCTCGGGTACGCGGGCTACCTGCCGTTCGGGCTGGAATGCGTCGCGGCGGGTACGCTGCTGTGGGAGCTGCTCGGCGGCTCCCGAGCCGAAGAGCCGCCCGACTGACCGCGGCCTTGCCGGCCCGGCTTGACTTCACGCCGCCCGTTCGGTGTAATCCCTCACCACGGAGGCCAAACGTTGAAGCAGTGGATGCTCTGGACAGCGGTGGCCCTGATCGTGGTGGTCGCGCTGGCCGGGACCTTCTCGCACCGGGTGGCGGTCCGCGACGAGACCGAACGGTCGGACGGCGATCCGATGCGGCTCATCAGTCTGGCGCCCAACGTCACGGAGATCTTGTTCGAGCTCCGCCTGGGCGGGGAAGTGGTCGGCGTCTCGACGGCGTGCAGCTATCCGCCGGAGGCGGAGCAGATCCCGACGGTGGGCGATCTGGCAGCGCCGGACCTCGAACTCGTCCAGGCGCTCAGGCCCGACCTGGTGATCACCACCGGCTTTCGCGACCCCGAGGTCAAGCAGGCGCTGGAGACCGCCGGGGTCCGGGTTCTCACCGTGAACCAGTCCAGCCTCGAGGACGTCGTCACGGCCGTCGGGATGATCGGTCGCGCCACCGGCTGCGAGCGCCGGGCGGCTCGGTATGCACGGACGCTCCGCGGGCGGATCGAACGGGCGACGGTCGACCTGCCGGAATCCGAGCGTCCGCGCGTCTTCGTCGAGCTTTCGCCCCAGCCGCTGAGCACCGGGGCCGAGGGGACCTTCCTGGACGACCTGATCCGCCGGGCCGGCGGCCGCAACATCGCCCACGACATGAGCAAGCCGTGGACGCGGATCAGCCCCGACACCGTCGTCGCCCGCGACCCGCAGATCATCATTGTTGCGTACCCGATGAAGGGCGACCCGCAGGAGCGGCTGGCAAACCGGATCGGCTGGGGCCGGGTGTCGGCGGTGCGGGACGGCTGGGTGGTCGGCTCGATCGACCGGGACCTCCTGCTTCGCCCGGGGCCGCGCCTGGTGGATGGGCTCGAGGCGCTCGCAAACCTGCTTCGGCGCTACCGGGCGCAGGAGGCGAAGTGACCGAGCGACAGAAACTGGTCCGGGGCGTCATCATCCTCGGCGTGGCCCTGGTCGTCGCGTACGTCTGGGCACTGATCGCGGGGCACGCCCGCGTACCGGTCGGCGAGCTGTTCGCGGAGAAGTACGCGGCGCTGGTGAGAATTCGGGCGGCGCGGGCGCTGCTGGGGATCATCGTGGGGGCGGGGCTCGCGGTGGCGGGCGTGATCCTGCAGGGGGTGCTGCGGAATCCGCTGGCCGACCCGTACGTGCTGGGGGTCTCGTCGGGGGCGGGGCTGGGCGCGGCGCTGGCGATGCTGGCGGGGCTGATGGCGGCGGGCGCGTGGGTGGTGCCGGGCGCCGCGTTCGTGGGCGCGGTACTCGCGATCCTGCTGGTCTATCTGCTCGCGCGGGTGGGGAAGACGGTCCCGGTGTACACGCTCCTGCTGGCGGGGGTGATCGTGAACTCGGTGGCGAGCAGCCTGCTGATCTTCCTGGTCCACACGAGCATCGCCCGCGGGCAGGGGCTGCAGAACGTGATGTGGTGGCTGCTGGGCAGCCTGCAGGTGCTGGATACGTGGCGGGTGGTCGCGGCGGGCGCGGCCGTCGGAGCCGGCGTCCTGGTCACGCTGTTCTTCACGCGCGACCTGAACGTGCTGTCGATGGGCGAGGAACCGGCGGCGCACCTGGGGCTTCGCGTGGAGCGGACGAAGAAGCTGCTGTTCGTGGTGGCGTCGCTGGTGACGGGTGCGGCGGTGTCGGCGAGCGGTCTGATCGGGTTCGTCGGCCTGATCGTGCCGCACGGGGTGCGGCTGGTGGTCGGGCCGGACAACAAGGTGCTGGTCCCGCTCTCGGCCCTGTCGGGCGCGGTGTTCCTGGTCATCGCCGACATCATCGCCCGGACGATCCTCCCGTCGGGCGAGCTGCCGATCGGGGTGATCACCGCGTTCCTCGGCGGCCCGTTCTTCCTCTACCTGCTCCGCCGACACCGGGGAGGGGCCGCCCGATGAACGCCATCGAGACCCGGAACGTCACCTGCGGGTACGGCGCGGAGCCGGTGCTCCGCGGCGTGTCGCTGGCCGTCCGCCGGGGCGAGTTCCTCGGCATCCTCGGGCCGAACGGCTCGGGCAAGACCACCCTGGTCCGGGCCGTCACCGGCGTGCTCGAGCTGGCCGGCGGGCGCGTGCTGATCGACGCGACCGACGTCGGGGAGCTGCGCCCGCGCGAGATCGCCCGGCGCGTCGCCTGCGTCATGCAGGACAGCGCGATCGCGCCGGCGATCGGGAACCTCGCGTTCACCGTCCAGGAGATCGTGGGGATGGGTCGGACTCCCTACCTGTCGCGGACCGGATGGTCGACGGAGCGTGACCGCCGGGCCGTCGTCGAGGCCATGGGGCTCGCGGAGGTGGCCGACCTGGCCGACCGGCCGATCACCGAGTTGAGCGGCGGCGAGCGCCAGCGGGCGTTCATCGCCATGGCACTCGCCCAGGAGTGCGACACGGTGATGCTGGACGAGCCGACGAACCACCTCGACATCGCTCACCAGGTCGGGATCCTCGACCTGTTCGCGCGGTTGAACGCCGAGGGGAAGACGGTGGTCGGGATCTTCCACGACCTGAACCTGGCGGCGGAATACTGCGAGCGGGTGATGCTGCTCGAGGGCGGCCGCGTGGCCGAGATCGGGGCGCCGGCCGACGTCCTGACCGCCGACGTGATCCGCGACATCTACGGCGCCGACGTCCGCGTCGACCGGAACCCGGCGACCGGCCGGCCGCACGTCTTCCTGGGCAGGACCGGCCCGGGGACCTGACGGGACGCATAGGTCCGATAGGCCGCATTATGCGCGACACTATAGTGTTCGCACGTGGTTGTCTGTGTCGCGGGCATCTTGCCCGCGGTCTCGCGGCCATCCTGGCCGCGTCGACCGCCCCGATGCAGCACGAGGGCGAGATACCCCATGACACGCGGCGAGGATGCGCGCGTCACGAGGTCCGAAATGCAACCTGTTTTGTGTCGCACATAGTATATGCCCTGTTGCGCCGGCGCGGCTCCAACGGTGTTGCGGGGGCAGCCGACCCGTCGATCACTTGCTGCCGAGCTTTTCCTTGAACGCCTCGTAGCCGTAGTAAGCGAAGAGGAGGTCGAGCAGGATGATCGCGGCGAGGTTCTCGGCGACGGGCCAGATCCGGGCGACGATCGTCGGGTCGCGCCGGGTGATCGCGGCGAGTGTCTTCTCCTCGAGCGTGTACTTGTCGATCGTCATCTGCTCCTTGTCGATGGTCGGCGTGGGCTTGACGGCGAGGCGTGCGATGATCGGCTGGCCGGTCGACAGGCCGCCGGTCACCCCGCCGGCGTTGTTCGACAGGAAGACGACCTCGTCGCCTTCCGCCCGCATCTCGTCGTTGTTCTCGCTGCCGGTCATGTCCTTGACGGCGAAGCCGGCGCCGACCTCGACGCCCTTGACCGCGCCGATCCCCAGCAGTCGCCCCAGTTCGCCGTCGAGCTTGCCGAAGACGGGTTCGCCGAGACCGGCCGGGGCGCCGGTGACGACGACCTGGACGACGCCGCCGACCGAGTCGCCGGTCGCCGAGACCCGGTTGCAGGCGTCGGTCATCTCCTGGGCGGCGTCGACGTCGGGGCAGTTGACGATGGGATGCACGCCGTACTTCTCGCGGACCTCGTCGGCCGACGTCTGCGGCGCCTTCTCGCGGATCTCGTCGATCTGTTTCTCGACCTGCGCCAGGACGGCCATTTTCTCGAGGAACCGCATCTCGGCGGTGATCCGCTCCTTCACGTAGATCTCCTGGTAGAACGGATCGAGGTCGCGCCGCATCTGCTTGTACGAGTCGGTCGACTCGAACGCCGCGGCGGGCTCGACGTCGTCACATCGGACGCCGGCAAGCTCGCGCACGTAGGAGCAGACGCGGACGCCGCAGGCGGCGAGCACGGTCTTGGCGACCTGGCCGGCCCCGACGATCGTCGACGTGTACCGGCCGCTGAAGAACCCGGCGCCGATGGCGTCGTCGTTCGGGCCGTACTTCTGGAACGTCGCGTACGAGGCGTGCCCCGGCCGCGGCGTCCGGTTCGTGTCCTGGTACTCCTTGATGTGGACGAAGTGCCGGTCGAGGTTGGGGACGAGGAGGACGAGCGGGGTGCCGTTGGTGTGGCCCTTGTTGCCCGCGCCCCCGACGGTGTCCTCGACGTTGACCCCGCTGTAGATGATGGGGAGGTCGGGCTCTTTTCGGGGCGAGGAGAGTTCGTCGGCGCCGGGCTTGCGGAGCAGCAGATCGCCGTAGATGTCCCGCTCGTGCAGGAGCATCCCGGGCGGGACGCCCTGGAGCACGGCTGTCAGGCCCTCCTGGTACGAGCCACCGGCCACGGTTACCTGGAAGTTGCGTCCGTACGTGCATCCGATCATAGAGCGACTCCACGCGGTTCAGGGTCCGGTCCCAGTACGAATCCCGACCATCTTACTAGATTTTTCAGATCGTGGCAAGGATTCGCGTGAGGCGGCGGACGGGATCGCGTTATAATGCAGAGGGTCAATGCAGAGGGTCAGAATGTCCGGGGAGGGAGGAGATCACTCATGTCCGTTCGTTCCGTCTCGGTGTTGCTGGTGCTCGGATTGGTCGTCGGCTGCTCCGGCCCGGTCCAGGGTCAGGAATTGGAGATCGGCGCGGCGGCGCCGGAGTTCTCGCTGAAGGGGGTCGACGGCGAGACGCACTCGCTGGCCGACTACAAGGACAAGGACGTCCTCGTCGTGATCTTCCACTGCAACCACTGCCCGGTCGCGACGGCCTACCAGGATCGGATGATCGCGATTCAGAAGGAGTACGCCCAAAAGGGCGTCCAGATCGTCGCGATCAACGCGAACGATGCGGAGGCGTTCCCGGCCGACAGCTTCGAGAACATGAAGAAGCGGGCGAAGGAGAAGGGATACAACTTCCCTTACCTGCGCGACAAGAGCCAGGAGGCGGCCAAGGCGTACGGCGCGCTCGTGACCCCGCACGTGTTCCTGTTCGACGACGCGCGAAAACTGCGCTACCGCGGTCGGATCGACGATAACTGGCGGGACGCGTCGAAGGTGACGTCAAAGGACCTTCGCGCCGCCATCGACGCCGTGCTGGCCGGGGAGCAGGTCCCGAATCCAACCACCGAGCAGATCGGATGCTCGATCAAGTGGAAGAACTGAGGCCGGTGGCTTCGCGGCGGGCTACTCCGCCGCTTCCAGCTCCTTGATGTGGAGGACGGGGAAGTGGCGTGTCGGCGTCTCGACGCCGCCGGCGGAGACCACGTCGAGCTTGCCGGTCACCTTGACCTTCCTGTTGAGGAGCATTTCGAGCCTGTCGTGGTCGAGCTTGCCGGCCCGCCGGAGGTAGACGCGATCGCGGAGGCCCGTCTCCGGGAGCTTTCCCATCTTTTTCAGAGAGGCTTCGACCTGTCCGGCGTGGTCGCCGGTCAGGATGTAGCCGCTGGGGTCGGTCTCGCCGCCGATCGCGACGCCCGCCTGATGGAAGTCCACCGTGCCGGTGAGGGTGACGACGCCCGGCTCCGGGGCCTCCTTCGGGCCGCCTCCGCCCCCCTTCCGTGGCTCCCTTTCGTCCGTGTCGCCGCCGCCGCATCCGGCGGCGACCAGCCCCAGCGCGAGCACAACAAAGAGCGCAA
>JAWODX010000077.1:0-2832 GCA_046483085.1 Planctomycetota bacterium | reverse complement strand
CGCGTGACGTGCCCGAGACGGGCGAGGTCGGCGTAGGTGTCGACGTTGTCCGAGCGGAGCAGTTCCGCGAAATGGATCGCCAGGGCCATCAGGCGCGAGATGCGCGGCACGCGGCCCGGCTCGACGTCCGGTGGTTTCGGCTTGTTGCCCTCGCGGAGTTTCTTGCGGCCGCGGCCTTTCGTCCGGAAATGGACGTCGAATTCTACGGTCAGCGGGAAGTTCATGTGTCGTCCTCCTCTTCGGTAGCTGCCTCGTTGGCCAGTGCCCGGATCCCGGTGGGCCGGAACGTGATGGCGACCTTGCCCGCCTCGCCGTCGTACACGACTCGCTCGACCAGGAGCCGCACGGCGCGGACCTGTTCGCGCGGGGCCAGCGTGTCCCAGATCGGATCGAACAGCGACAGGGCGTTGGCCAGCTCGCGCTCATCGACCAGTTCCCGGCTCAACTCCAGGAGCTCCTCGCGGATCTGTGTGCCCCGCTGCTCGGCCGCCCGGATGCGCTCCTGGAGGTCGGCGAGCTGCGCCGTCTCCGGGGACGTGCCATCGCCGTTCGTCGCCGTCTTGCTGATGAGCTCGCGGACCCGGGCATTGTGTCTCGTCAGGTCGCGCTGCAGGCCGCGGCGTTCGGCCTCGAGTTTCTGGACGCTCTCCTGGTTCTGCGCTCGCGCTTGCTCGAGCGTCTCCGCGAAAATATCGGGGTCCTGGCCGATGCATCGGATCCGGTCGACCACGAACCGCTCGATCTCCGGCGCCGGGATCGACTTGGTCGGACAGGTCTCCCATCCTCGTTTCTGCGCAGTCGTGCAGACGTAGTACCGATACACCTTGTTCCGCTTCGTGGTGTGGGAGTGGGTCATCGCGGTGTCGCAGGAGCCGCAGTAGAGCAGTCCCTTCAGCAGGGCGCCGTGTTTGTTCCGCACGTGCTGGCCGCCGCTATTCATATTGCGGCGGAGGATGGCCTGGACCCGGTCCCACAGTTCCTTGCTGACGATGGCCTCGTGCTCGCCCTCGTAGATCTCGCCGCGAAACGACACCTTCCCGATGTAGACCATGTTGGTCAACAACTTCGACACACTCGTCTTGGTGAACACGCCCCCACCGGCCTTGTGTCCCTTCCGAGTCACCCATTCCTTGTTCGTCCAGCCGCGGCGGTCGAGTTCCTTCGCCGTCTCGGTCAGGGACTGCCGGTCCAGGTAGGTCTCGAAGATGCTGCGCACCTTCGCGGCCTCCGCCTCGTTGACCACGAGCCGGCCGCCGCGGGGGTGCACGTCATAGCCGAGCATCGGCCAGCCGCCGATCCACTTCCCCTTCTTGCGCGCCGCGTGCATCTTGTCGCGGGTGCGTTCCGAGATCATCTCGCGCTCGAACTGAGCGAACGACAGCAGGATGTTCAGAGTGAGCCGGCCCATCGAACTGGTCGTGTTCAGTTGCTGCGTCACCGAGACCAGCGAAACACGGTGCTCGTCGAAGGTCCCAATAAGCCGGGCGAAATCGAGCAGCGACCGCGACAGCCGATCCACCTTGTAGACCACGACGCAGTCCACCTTGCCGCCCTGAATGTCGCTCATCAGACGTTGGAGCGCCGGGCGGTTCATGTTGCCCCCGGTAAAGCCGCCGTCGTCGTAGTGGTCCGGCAGGCACACCCAGCCCTTCGCCTTCTGGCTGGCGATGTAGGACTCGGCCGCCTCGCGCTGCGCGTCGAGCGAGTTGAACTCCTGCTCGAGACCCTCGTCCGTCGACTTGCGCGTGTAGACGGCACATCGCACATCGGGCGGCGCCTCGTCCTGCTTGCGCTTCCTGCGTTTGCTCATTGGGTCTCCTTGTTCAGACCGAAGAAGTGGTACCCGTTCCAGTGCGAGCCGGTGACGGCCTCGGCGACCGCGGACAGCGATCCGAAGGTCTCGCCCTCGTACTCGAACCCGTCATCCAGCACGGTCACCTCGATCTTCCGTCCCTTGTAGGTGCGCCTGATCTTCGAGCCGCTGAACGGCAGGCGCTTGTCGTGCCGAGCATTCAGGCGGCCGGTGACGGTCCGCTCCGGAGCGGAAGTAGTAGTCCCCTTGTTCGGCGCCCGCAGCCGTAGAGCTGGCTCATCGGCGAGTTCCTCGGCGCGGCGCTTCGCGCGTTCCGACAGGCCGCCCTCGGCTCTCGCCTGGAGGCCCCACGCGATCCGCTTCCGCAGATGGTCCTTGTGCCGGCTGGTGGTGGGCTCGTCGAAGACCTCCGCGTACTTATCCCGCAGCTCGCCGATCGTCATGTCCGCGAGAGCCGTCACGTCCTTCGCTACCTCGGGCGTCATCCTCGTCCTCCTCTCGGAATCTCCGTTGCGCTAACTGCAGGGGCAATGAGGGCTCGCCCCGGCGGAAAGCTCAAGTCAATTCTGAGAGCTTTTTTCACGGTCTTCGGAGGCAGTCGATGCGTCGGATTCGGCCTCCGGGACGTAGCCCCGACGCGACCTCAGCCGCAGGAACCCGCGGGCCAGAATGGCCGCGACCTCCCGTCGCCGTTCCTCCGGTGACATCTCTTCCGCTCTCTTGATGCTGCGCATGTTCTCTTCCTCAGCAGAACGCTTGCGAAAACTGCGAGCCGTCTACTGGGATAGATACCGCAACGGGAGGCGATGTGTCGGGGGGTGGTCGCGGTGATGCGGTTACATGCTCACGAATGAAAGTCACAGAACGCAGTCTGACGCGATAATCAGCGGCAAAACGACGGTTTGAAGGGATGCGACGCGGAACGAGTACGGTCGACGTGCCTGCGGCGGACCAAGCGGACAACGGTAACAACTCTTGTCCGTTCGGCGCGCCCGCTAGTCTGACAGGAACTGACGAAG
>JAWODX010000542.1:0-4383 GCA_046483085.1 Planctomycetota bacterium | reverse complement strand
TCTCAAAAGTCTTTTTCGTATATCTTCCATTAGAAAGTGAGCAGGTTGTCAATATTTTTCCGAAGGTAATCGATATTGGTCTGGATAGGCTCCCCTGCTCCGTTACTACCCATTATTTCTATCTCTGCTAAAAACTGGCGCCCTCTTTCCTTAGCACGATCCATGGGAGAGGCCTGTCCTACGAAGCCTTGGCGAAGTAGGGTCGGCCGCGGAGCGGCCGGGTGAGGGTGATCAACGCAGCCTCTTCACGCCTCGCTGCCGGATAGGCCGAACGGCAGCACCCTCACCCTGCCCTCTCCCTCGGGGAGGGAGAGGGGTTTGGGCAACCACGACCGCTCGGGACTGACGGAGCAGGGACGTTGGTGGTAAGCACAATGCGCGGGGGAACCGGAAAGATGTGGGCAAAGATGACGGCTCAGGGCGAGGGGACGAAGCGTCCGCCGGGATAGCGTTCGATCAAGCGCCGCCACAGCCGGCGCAGCTCCTCCGGAGACAGCAGCGCCGCGGTCTGAAACCGATCGATCTTCTGGCTGGAGAGCAGCCGGGCGATCCGGACCAGCTCCGCCACCGGCCGCCGATCCGGCTCCAGGGACCACGTGCGCGGGGTGCCGCCCGACATCGTCACCACCGCGTCGCCGCCGGGAAGGAAGACGGCGTCGGCCACCGCGCCCCGGTGACGCAGCGGCGGGCTCACCGGCTCGCCGGTCGACGCGTCCCATACCCGGGCGGTCCGGTCCAGGCTCGCGGTCACGATCCGCCGGCCGCCCGCGCCGAATCGCGCCCGCCGAACCGTCCCGGCGTGGCGGAGCGGCGGAGCCGCCGGCCGGCCTGTCGAGACGTCCCACGCCACGGCCGTCTTGTCGCGCCCCGCCGTCAGCAGCCGCTCCCCGTCGGGGCCGAACTCCAGCCACGCCACGTCGCCCGAATGCTTCAGCGGCGGGCCGGCCGGCTCGCACGTCCGCGCGTCCCACAGATACGCCGCCCCCGACGCCGCCGTCGCCAGGAGATCGCCCGACGGGCTGTAGACGACCCGGCGCACAAAGTCCGGATGCGGTTTCGTCTTCGCCACCAGCGTGCCCGTCGAGACGTCCCACACCCGCGCGACGCGGTCCGCGCTGGCCGTCGCCACGTGCCGGGCGTCCGGGCTGAACGCCGCGTCCATCACCGGGCCGTCGTGCTCCAGGACCCGCCCGACCCGCTCGCCCGATTCCACGTCGCAGACCTGCGCGGTCTGGTCGAAGCTCGCCGTGACCAGACGCCGCCCGCCCGGCCCGAACCGAACGCGCAGCACCGGCGGCGGGTGCTCCAGCGGCGGAGTGAGCGGCCTCCCCGTCGCGGCGTCCCAGACCCGCGGCGCCTGGTCGAGGGCGGCCGTGGCCAGCCGCGCACCGTCCGGGCTGAATGCCACGCGGACCACCGTGCCCGCGTCCTCCAGCGGCGGCGACACCGGCTCGCCCGTCGCCACGTCCCGCACCCGGGCCGGCTCGCCCCGCACGAGGGCCACGTACCTCCGGCGGTCGGGGCTGACCACGACCCGGCCGGATCGGGACCCCGTGCCGCGTCCCTCGCCCACGGCCCGGCCCCCTACGCCCCACAGCCGGGTCAGCTCGTAGCCCGAGGTCATGACCCGCTCGCCGTCCGGGCTGAACGCCACGCCCCGGATCCCGCCGCTGTGACGGAGCAACGGCGTCTCCGGCTCGCCGGTCTCGAGGTTCCAGACGCGCGCCGCGTCCGCCCCCGCGATCAGCAGCCGCTCCGCCCGGGGGCCGAACACCGCGCGATGGACCGTCGTGCCGTGCTCCAGGGGCTCCCGCGCCTGCCGCCCGGTCGTCACGTCCCACACCCGCACCACGTTGTGGCTCGGGGCGACCAGCAGCCGGCCGTCCGGACTGAACGCGATCCGGGCCACGGGGCCCGGCAGCTCGATGTCCGCCAACGCCGGCTCGCCGGTCGCCGAGTTCCAGAGCTTGATCCGCTCCCGGCCCACGGTGACCACCAGACTCCCGTCCGGGCTGAACACCGCGCGCCGGGCCGGCGCGCCGTGCTGCAGCGGCCGGCCGACCGCCTCGCCCGTCGCCGTGTCCCGCACCTGCGCCGCGCCATCCCTCGCCAGGGTGACGACCCGGCGGCCGTCCTCGCTCACGTCGCCGAACCGGACGCCCTCCCCGAACGGGACCGGCTCCGGATCGGCGCTGGCGGTGTCCCAGATGCCGAGGACGCGGTCGGCCGTCAGGGTGAGGACCCGCCGGCCGTCCGGCGTGAACCGGGCCCGGTAGACGGCCACGTCGTGTTGGAGCGGCGGGGTGACCGACTCGCCGGCGCGGAACTCCCAGACGCGGGCCGTCCCGTCGTCGTGGCTCGTGACCACGCGCGAGCCGTCGCGGCTCAGCGCGGCGTGGTTGGCCGCCTGGGGATACGTGATCACCGGGCCCCCCGGCTCCCCGCCGGGGATTGTCCAGGCCCGGGCCGCGTCCCGCCCGGCCGTCACGATCCGGCGGCCGTCCCCGCCGAACCGCGCATCGAACACGCGCGTCCCGTGGAAGATCACGGCATCGAGGCGCGGCACGCGGGCCAGCACCCCCCGGATGCGAACGCGGTGGTTCCCGATGTCGGCCTCGGCGCCGGGCAGACGGCGGGTCCCCTCTTCCGCGATCCGGAGCGCCTCCACGTGCCAGAGCAACGCGCCGGCGTAGTCCGACTCGTCATACCGCCGCCAGCCGCGCTCGACGTAGTTCTTCACCAGCCGCGCCCGGGCCTCCCGCTCCGCCGATTGCGCCTCCTCCCGCGCCAGCCGCTCCTGGCGGGCCGCTCGCTCGGCCAGCCGCTTCTGCTGCACGATCCGCACGTAGCCGTACACGGCCATCGCGAGCAGCACCAGGACGACCCCGACTCCGATCCCGACGGGGACGCGGTGTTTCCTCAGCCGCTTGGCCAGGAAGTACGTGGCCGTCGGCTTCCGCGCAATCAGCGGGTCGCCGGCCAGGTAGTTCGAGATGTCGCGGGCCAGGTCCCCGGCCGAGACGTACCGCTCCTCCGGGTCGCGGGCCAGCGCCTTGAGCAGCAGGGCGTCGAGCTCGCGGTCGATGTCGCGCCGCACCTCGCGCGGGCGCCGCGGGGCCTCCTCGATGATGCGGCGGATCACGTCGTAACGCGTGCCCGAGAGGTCGTGCGGCGGTTCCCCGGTCAGAAGCCGGAAGAGCACCACGCCGAGGCTGTACACGTCGCTCCGGGTGCCGATCTCGCCGGTGCGCCCGGCCGCCTGCTCGGGCGACATGTACGCCGGCGTCCCGGCCACGTCGCCGTCGGCCGAGACCTCCGCCCCCTCCTCCTCGAACGCCTTCGCCAGGCCGAAGTCCAGCACGTGCGGCTCGCCGTCCTCGGTCACCACGACGTTGCTGGGCTTCAAATCCCGGTGGATGATCCCCCGCTGGTGCGCGTATTCGACCGCCCGGCACACGGCCCGCATCAGCTCCAGGATCGCCCCATCGCCCAGCCCCTTCTCCCGCACGTACCGGTCCAGCGGAACGCCCTCCACCAGCTCCATCGCGTAGTAGTAGAACCCCCGCCGCAGGCCGCTGTCGTAGACGCGCGCGATGTGCGGATGTTCGAGCCGAGCGGTCAGCTCGACCTCGCGCTCGAACCGGACACGGCCCCTCTCGGAGCCGAACGCCGCCAGCCCGAGGACCTTGACCGCCACCGGCCGACGAGTGCTGAGCTGCACCGCCCGCCAGACCGTGCCCATCCCGCCCTCGCCGAGCCGACGGGTGATCTGGTAGCCGGGGATCTGCGGCAGGTCATATTCCGCGTTGCCCGCGTCGGCGCGACCGGCGGCATCGCCGCTCACGTCCGGCAGGTCGTCTGCGGTCGGCTCGTCGGACATCGGCGGCGTGCTCCCAGGCGGTTCCGGAACAACACATCCCAAGGAATAAAGTCTAGTTTCGAAGGGAACCAGAATCAAGCTCCCACAGACGGACCTTGTTCGCCCTGCCGTTCGAGAGAGCCGGGCCTCCTCGATCCAGTTGATATTCTGATTGGGGGGAGCGCGGGCACCGGGGCGGCCGGGTCCAAGCGGGCCGCCCCCTGAGAAGAGGGCTCTCTCCCGTTCCCGGCGCTCACACGCGGGCGATCCGGCGCCCTGAGGCTGCCGCGCATTCCCCTCGTGCTCGTGCTCATTCTCGTGCTCTTGCTCAATGTCGCCTCTTGCCACGGAAGGCACTTCGAGAACAGGAGCAGGAGCAGGAGTACCCGCCTTCGCGTCGAGCGTCCGAGGGCAGGGCGGGCAGGAGCGAAGGCGGTCGTGAATTGCAGCAACGAAGGGGCACGCATATCCCCCCGTTCGTAGTATCGACGCCCTCGATCGGCCTCCTTGACAAGCTCCGCATG
>JAWODX010000451.1:0-8519 GCA_046483085.1 Planctomycetota bacterium | reverse complement strand
TCTCAAAAGGTGGGGCGGACATTCCTGTCCGCCATCTGGCAGGCAAGAATGCCTGCCCCACCGACTATTGAGATAGTCTCTGAGGTCGACCTGAAGGATAGCCGTTCGTCTTCGACATCTCAAGGGGAACGCTGCGGCTACGTGGTCAGGTTCGCGTAGACGCGGGGGAGGACGCGGGGGAGGCGGCGGATGTCCTTGAGGATGGCGAACCGGCGGCCGGGGAACATGATCTCCATGTCGGCCAGGCTGTTCTCCTCGGTCGTGATGGCGAACGTGTGGATGCCCCGCCGCTCGTTCTCCTCGCAGGCAGCGCGCACGTCGTACTGGGCGTAGCGGCTGTTCGGATCGTAGTTGCTGTCCATCGGCCGGCCGTCGGTGACGAGGATGATCAGGCGCTGGCGGCAGTCGACCCGGGTGAGCCGATGCCCGGAATGGCGGAGTGCGGGGCCGATGCGGGTGGAGTTCGCCGGCCGGCTGGAGAGCACACGGCCGATCGCCGCCCGGCCCCAGTCGTCCTCGAAATCCTTGAACAGGAGGTAGGTGCAGTGTTCGCGGCCGTTGGAGTGGAAGCCGGCGACGGCGAACCGATCGCCGAGTGCGGCGAGCCCCTGGCCGAGGATGACGGCGGCGTGCTTTTCGACGTCGATGATCTTCTCGCTCTCGTCCGCCTGCTCGTTGGTCGAGCCGCTGGAGTCGAGCAGGATGAGGACGGCGAGGTCGCGGCGGTTGATGCGGGTGCGTTCGTAGAAGCGGACGGGCGGCTGGGGTTCGCGGCGGCGCTGGACGAGGTATTCGAGGAGGAGGTCGGCGTTGATGACGTCGCCTTCGCGGAGGTACTTCTCGCGGTGGGCGAGGTCGGGCTTGAACCGCTCGAACACCTGGCTGACTCGCCGGGCCTCGTCGGCGATGTCGTCGGGGATGGACAGCCCCGCCTGCGGTTCGGCGACCTTTTCCCGCACGGTGCAGTAGTCGCGGTAATAGTCGCCCTCCTGCTGGTTCCACTCGTCGTAGACGAAGGCGGCGTCCACGGCCGCGCCCTCTTCGGCTTGTTCGCCGGGCGTCTCGCCGTCGGCGTCTCCGGCGGAGCGGGCGTCCTCGGCCTCTGCCTCGTCGGCGGGCCGGGCGCGGTCGGCCGCGTTCTTGAGGTCGGCGACGAGGGTGCCCGCCGGCGCCGCGCTCACCGAGCCGGGGAACCCGAAGTCGGGCAGGAAGCTGAACGGCCGCAGCGACCCGCCGCACGCCGCGAGCAGGTCGGTCGCGTCCTCCGTCCGCCGCGCGGTGTCGAAGCAGTTGACCGATTCGTCGGCCAGCGCGATCAGCTTGCGCGCGGTCGGCGACGGGGAATCGGACAGTGCATCGAAGAACAGTTGGGCGGCCGGCTCGGGCTGGCGGCCGTGGGCGCGCTCGGCGCTGAGGCCGAACTCGAGCAGGCGGCGCGCGCCGGGCCAACGGCGCCGCATCCGGCGGAGGACGCGGACGTACTCGGCGACCTGGAAGAGGTTGAGCCGTGCCCGATCGCCGTCGACCAGCGCCGCGCAGGTCCGGTACTCGGGCAGGCCGTGTACGCGCGGGAAGCTGTCGTCGGCGAGCATGGCGGCGGCGACGAGGGTGGCGAGCAGGTAGAAGTCGCGGTTCCGCCGGGCGTCGTCGAAGTCGCGGACTCGCCGCGGGAGGTAGAGCCACCGGTGCAGGCAGACGACGGTCGAGCCGCGCTCGATCAGGTCGTCGGAGTCGAGCGCGCCCAGGTGGCCGACCTCGACCTTGCAGCCGACGAGCGCCCGGAGCAGGCGTTCGAGCAGCTCGCTCACGTCCTCGAGCCGGCACTCCCTGGTGATCGACCGGATGTAGGTCTCGGAGGAGCGGAGCGTGCCCTCGAGGAACTGGACGCCGGAGGCGGGGTTCCGGGCGTGGATGTCGAGCCCGGCCCGGACGTAGCGTTCGAGCTCGCCGGGCGCCAGCCGCTCGATCAGCATCCGGTAGCCCTTGAGCAGGCCCATGGCGAGTTCGTCGTCGACGTCGCGGAGCCGGCGGAGCAGGGTGACGAGGTGGCGGACCTGCTCGGGCGAGTCGCCGAACCCGCCGGCGCCGAGGGTCTCGAAGAAGCGGACGCCGTAGTAGAGGCGGGTCGAGGCGAGCTCGCCGCCGAGCCGGACGACGTCGCTGAAGACCCCGGGCAGGTCGAGCAGCCAGCGGGTGCGCGGGTTGAGGGCGGCGAGGAACTCCTTGAGGACGTGGTCGAAGCCGTTCTGGTCCGACCGTTTGAGCAGGTCGAAGAAGTCGCCGGTGACCTCGCGCCGGCCGGGGCCGATCAGGCCTTCGTCGAACAGCCGCTCGATGGCGTCGGCGAAGATCTCGCGGTACCCCCAGCAGACGTCCTTCAGCGAAAAGCCCTGGTACCGTTCGTCCGTCATCTCAGTGGGCATCGCTGACGCCCGTGTGACGTGGGCGAAATGGAGAGAGGGAGAAATGGAGAAAGGTCAGTCATCTGTCGCCGTCCCCGCGACAGATTCCAAATGTCTTCTCCGGTTCTCCTGTTCCCCCGTTCTCCCGTTTTACACACCTTTCGCCTCACCCTCCCCCTCCATCAGGTCGCCGAAGTAGAGCTTCACGATGTCGTCGATGGACTCCATGACCTCGGGGTCCTCGGTCAGGGTCTGGCTGATGGCGGCGTCGCAGGCCTCGAGCATCGAGAGCCCGCCCTCGGCCAGGCGGCCGACGTAGACCAGGAGCCGCGAGCTCACCCCCTCGTCGAGCCCGAACCCGCGGAGCTCGCGGATCTTCGCGCCCATCTCGGCCAGCTTCGCGCTCGACTCGGCGCCCAGCCCGGTCTCCGTCTCAATGATCTTCGTCTCGACGTCGACCGGCGGATGGTCGAACGAGAGGCTCGCGAACCGCTGCTTCGTCGAGTGCTTCAGGTCCTTGACGATGCTCTGGTAGCCGGGGTTGTAGCTGAGGACCATCATGAAGTTCGGGTGGGCGCGGACGACCTCGCCGGTTTTGTCGATGTAGAGCATGCGGCGGTCGTCGGTCAGCGAGTGGATGATGACGGTCGTGTCCTTCCGCGCCTCGACGATCTCGTCGAGGTAGCAGATCCCCCCGTACCGGACGGCGAGGGTGAGCGGGCCGTCCTGCCAGACGGTCTCTTCGTGGCGGAAGAGGAACCGGCCGACGAGGTCGGCGGCGGTCAGGTCTTCGTGGCAGGAGACGGTGACGAGCGGCAGGGCGAGGTGGTGGGCCATGTGCTCGATGAACCGCGTCTTGCCGCAGCCGGTCGGCCCCTTGATGATGAGCGGGATGTTCGTGTCGAACGCGACGCGGAAGATATGCTCCTCGTCGCCGTGCGGCACGTAGTTCGGCTCGAAATCAACGCGGAACTGTTCGACGACCTCTTCGCCCTGCATGGCCCTTCCCGGAAAAACCGTACTGACTGTTCGGTTTTCAGTCTAGCGCATCTGCCGTGCTTTGCAAGCGCGGGCGGCGGAAAGGGGCAGGGCAAGCAGCAGGGAACCACGGATGAACACGGATGGACACGGATAGGAAAGAGACAACACGCAGAAGGGGGAGACCGAAAGACTTTCAGTGCCGGGGGAATGGACCCAACGAGGACCGTGCGCGCGTTGGTCCGTCAACCCAGATGTCACTCAGGTCCCGGCTTCGCGGCGGACGCCTTCCGCCATTTCTTCCGCAATCCGCTCATCCGGCCGAGGAGCCGGTCCATGGCCTTGGCAGGTTCGCCGCCGAGCGGCTTGCGAAGCGCGTCGAGCCGCTTCAGCATCGCGAGGTCCCAGCCCAGGTCTTCGTAGAGCTCGAGACCGTTCGGGCCGCTGACCGTGAGCGTATAGGCAGGTCCCTTCGGCGGCTCTATCTCCTTGCCCGCTATGTTGCCTGCGCGGGCCAGGAAGCCGTCGTACGTCAGGCAGTCGATGAGCCTCAGAACCTGTTTCCCGTCGAGCAAACGGATCATCTCGAACGGCTCCTCCTTCCGCTTGAGCCCGGGGGCGCTGAGGACTAGGTTGTAAAACGGCTTGCCGGACTCACCCACGTAGCGCAGATCCAGGGTGAACGCGTCGGCCGATTCCCGCAGCTCCTCGTAGCGCTCGTTGACCTTCTCGCTCGCCTTCGGGTCCGGGCTCTCGATCTCTTTGCCATCGGGGATCGTCCGGCCGCGGTAGTCGCCGAGCATCCAGCCGCGTTTGAGCCGCTGTTTGAAGTACACGGCTTTCCCCCACGGCGTCCACATCCAGCCGGCGTGCTGCTTCGGAAGCAGTTGCTTGCCGTCGAACCAGAGCTGTCCGCCGGTGACGCGGCTTCGGGAGGACGGGTTCAGGATCAGGAACCGGTGGCGCCAGTTGCCGTGCCGGCGGTCTGCCAGCACCTTCACCTTCGGTTTCTTTGGCTTGTCCGGCTTCGGATTCGGTTTGACCGGCCTCGGCCCGCCCTTCAGCTTCGCCCGGCAGTGCTCGCACCGTCCGAGCCTGCGACTGCATTTCGGGCAGAGCTTGTGCGAGCCGCTCGTCGTGTGGCCGCCGCACTCGACACACTTCCCAATGTCCGCCGTGAACATCTTGCGGCTGCACTTCGGGCACAACGCCGCGCGCGCCGACGCCGAGACCAGCATCATCGCCACCGCCAGCAGGACGCCGCAGGTAAGGTCTTTCATCCTCTATCCTCCTCCTTCCACTCTCTGCCCGGACGGCGCCACGCCGCAGGCCCCGTTCCATACGCACACTACCATACACCCATACGACGCATCCGCTGGCAAATTTGTTCCCGGTTTGTTCGAGTTCCCCGGACCCATACGGTCCGGAGGCTTGATCGAACCGGGACGGGCGGGTATAAGGTGCGTGGCGTATTGTCGGACCAGCGCGGGCCTGTTGGCGGCAGGAGCGACACATGATCATCGACGTGAACGCGCACCTGTTCACCGGACGCGGATACGAGCACCACCTCGCCCGCGCCGCGCGCGAGGCCGGGATCGACAAGATGGCCCTGATGGGCGGGCCGGCGCAGTACGATTATGCGTCGAACGACGAGGTGCTGGCCGCGGCCCGGCGGCACCCGGAGCTGTTCATCCCGTTCGCCTATTTCCGGCTCGGGCGCGACTACCCCGGGATGGTGGGCGAGTTCCGCCGCCAGGGCTTCCACGGGCTGCAGTTCGCCGTGCCCGAGAGCGACTACGACGACCGGCAGTACTACCTGGTCTATGCGCGGGCGGGCCAGCTCGGCATGCCGTGCGTGTTCCAGCTCGGGCTGCTGCCGAACTCGGGCCGCGACCACCTGTACAACGTCTGCTGCCGCCGGATGCGCCCGATCGGGCTGGACACCGTCGCCCGGTCGTTCCCCGAGCTGACGCTGATCGGGACGCGCCTGGGCAACCCGTGGTACGAGGAGGCGTGCGAGGTCGCCCGGTGCAACGAGAACGTCTACCTCGATCTCTCGGGGACCACACTGCGGAAGAAGGGCCCGGAGTTCTTCCGCGAGATGCTCTGGTGGGACGACAAGGACTACAGCTACCGCGGCGTGCGGCCGGCGATCCGGCCCTGGCGGAAAATGCTCTTCGGCACCGACGTCCACTATCGCTACCTCGGCGTCATGCGCGACCTCTACGAGTCGCTCTTCACCAAGCTCGACCTGGACCCCGAGACGCGGGAGGCGGTCATGGCCGCGAACGCCGTCCGCGCCCTGCGGCTGGATTAGGGTAAGTGTCTTTCTAGGGAGGTACACGTGAGCGATACAATGGATGTGGTAATGGTGGGCGGCGGGATGATCACGCACGATCAGCTCCTCCCCTCGATCTATCAGCTTCAACGAAACGGGCTGGTCGGCGACATCAAGATCTGCGCCCTGAACACCCCGCCGCTTCGGGCGCTGGCCGAGTCGGACGACCTGAACGCGGCGTTCCCCGAGTCGTCGTTCACCCCCTTCCCCGACCCCGCCGAGGTCGGCCCCGACGAATCGTTCCCCGACCTCTTCCAGCGGGTCATCGCCGGGCAGGACCCGCGCCAGATCGTCGTCGTCGCCGTGCCCGACCAGCTCCACTACCGCGTGCTCAAGGTCGCGCTCGAGCACGATCAGCACGTGCTCTGCGTCAAGCCGCTCGTCCTCCAATACGACCAGGCGGTCGAGATCGAGCAAGCCGCGCACGCGAAGGGGCTGTTCATCGGCGTCGAATATCACAAGCGGCTGGACGACCGCTCGCTCCTCGCCCGCAAGCGGTGGCGGCGGGGCGAGTTCGGCGAGTTCCGGCTCGGATGGGCCCACCTGATCGAGCCGTGGTACTACCGCGAGTCGAACTTCCAGAACTGGTGCACGTGCGAGAACACCGACATGTTCACGTACATCGGCTGCCACTACGTCGACCTCGTCGCGTTCATCACCGGGCTCCGGCCGGCGTCCGTCTCCGTCTACGGCATCGTCGACGAGTATCCGAACGGGAACGAGGGCTACCTGTGGACCGACGGCCGGGTGGCCTTCGAGAACGGCGGCGTGCTCACCGTGTTCAACGCCATCGGCTATCCGAACGAAGCGCCCGGCGGCAACTCCCAGGGCATGGTCCTCTACGGCCAGAACGGCCACGAGCGCGGGACGATCATCGACCACGACGACCGGTACCGCGGCGTGCGGCATTCACTGGCGGCGGGCGACAAGATCTACCACGAGCCGAACCCCGACTTCATGCAGTACGTCCCGTGGAGCGGGGAGGGCTACAAGCCCGTGGGCTACGGCTTCCGCAGCGTCGAGTTCATCGTCAAGGAGGCGATCCGCGTCGAGGAGGCCGGGAAGTGTTCGTCTGCCCGGTCAGACGAACACTTCCCCGCGGATGTCTCGACCGAGGAGGCCGGGGTGGCGCGGCGGCAGGCGCTGCTCGACGAGATCGACGACCAGGGACTCGTCGCCACGCCGAAGAACTCGAGCTACAACGAGCTCGTCATGGAGGCCGGCCGCAAGTCGATCCTCAACGCCGCCCGCGAGGTCACCATCGCCTACGGCGACGACGCGGGGGTAAACTTCCGGGAGTATTGAAGGAACGTGAGTTTCAATTGATCCGCTATACCTGCAATGGTAGACTATCGGCGTGAAGTATGTCGTCCACCTCAAGCCCCGGGCACTTCGGGACCTGCGGGGGCTCGACAGGAGCACATCGAGACGAATCTACCGAGCACTCGAGAAGCTGAGAGATGATCTCTCGGGTGACGTGAAGCGGCTTACGGACTTCACCCTCGAGTATAGACTGAGAGTCGGCAGCTATCGGGTGTTGTTCGAAATTGAGGGTTCGACTCACGTGGTCGTGTACCGGATCCTCCACCGACGAGATGCGTACCGGAGGTGATGAAGACAATGGTGAAGCTACATCCGAACATTCTTGAGCGGGATGGGAAGAAGGAATTTGTCGTCCTCACCTACGAGGAATTCGTACAGGTGCAGGAAGCTCTGGAGGACTACGAGGACCTGAAGGACTTGCGCGCCGCGAAGGCGCAAGAGGGAGACGCCCCGACGAAATCGCTCGAACAGGCCAAAGAAGAGCTCGGCCTCTGAACAGAGGCATTGAGCGGCCCGCCGCCGCCCGCGAGGCCCTCATCCGCTACGGCGACGACGTCGGGGTCGCGTTCCGGGAGTATTGAGACCGACCCGACCGGACGAGTCGCCATCCGGCGGTTGGCCGGTGAAGAGCAAGCACGCACTGTCGCTCGTGGCAACCGTATAGCTGCGGCAACAGAGTATGAATTACGCCCCTTCCCGCGTTCGGGGCCTGTTTCTGCCTGGTGCGGTTGCCGACGCGGTCGGTTTCCCACTCGAACGCAACGATCGCCCCGCCGCCGGAGTCCTTCCACGTCTCGGCCGTGACCTCGTCGGCGTCATCATAGGAATAGTATACCGCGGTCCCCGATTCGCGGCGACACTCGATGATCCGGCTCGCCGCGTCGTAGCCGTACTCGAACCAGGCGAACGCCGGGGGTGTCCGCTCTGTAGGCGAGGTCGATGACCTCGCACTGCTGGAGCACCCGCCAGCGGCATCCGTCCGGCCTCATCAAGGCCGGCTAGTGCGCCTGCAAGTGCACGAGGTCGGAGAGGTGCAAGTCCTCTCCAGGTATACGCTCTCCGGCCTGTAACCGACTGCAACTGCGTCGCCGCGAGGCGGGGTGAGAAGCAGCAGGAAATGAATGACCAGTCCGCAGGATGACGAACTCGATTCGGCTATGCGGCCCGGCGAGCCGGCTGGCCAACGGCGAAGCCTGACTCGCACTCCGGGCCTGGGCAACATCGCGCCTTCCCAGGGGGACTATTTTCAGGCCACCCGTGGGGGAGGGCACGGGGACTACCGCAATATCGTCCTGGCCCCCGCCTCCGGCCAGGAGCCTTGATTATAACGGTTTGAGCTTTGCCCTTTCCCACTTTAAGATTAATAAGGGCATTTTCTCCGTGCTCCCCCGAAATTGCCTGTTTCAGCTTTTTCGAATCAACATATATGCTTGTGCTTTCAACATCCGGCCCGTACAAAACCGCGGGTATATTCCCGG
>JAWODX010000394.1:0-3857 GCA_046483085.1 Planctomycetota bacterium | reverse complement strand
GCCCGCGCAGCGCACACGCCGCGGGGTCATTGCTCGCGGCGCCCTGGCTGCTCAGCTTGGTCCCCGTCGTGGTCCGCTTGCAGAGGCCGTGTGCGACTCCATCGGGATTGACGAGCGGTGCGAGCACGAAGCTGGTGTCCCGCCGGAGCGCCGTCCCGTCGTCGCCCGCCAGCAGGTCGGCGATCCCGGCGACGAAATACGAGCCGGCCGTCTCGTAGGGGTGGATCCGCCCGATGGCGAGGACGCAGCGGCCGGGCCGGTCGACGGCGGGGAGCCACGCCGCCTCGAGGGCGCGGCCCTCGGCGCTGAGGCCGTAGCCGATGCGCCGCGCACCCGGCAGGCCGGCCACGCGCTCGAAGAACGCCTCCAGCTCGTCGGTCCAGAACGGCGGATGGAGGCAGAGCCGGACCTCGCCGGGCGGGACCTGGAGGTCGAAGTGGACCCGGTCGCCGTCGAGCCGTCCGGCGACCTCGTCGAAGGTCGACTCGGCGATCCGGAAGATCGACCGGCGTTCGGCCATATAGGTCGTCCCGACCTCGGGCGGCTCCTGCCAGTCGACGGTCAATGCCAGCGGCTGCGGCTCGTCGCCGGGATTGCGGAGGGTGACGTCGAACGCGAACTTGTAGTTCGAGTCGCCGTCTTCGCTCTCCGGCCGGACCACGACCGAGCCGTCGTCCTTATGCTCCACGTTCTCTGCCGCCTGCGGGTTCGAGCCCTCGTAGCCGTTGACAACCTCCAACTCCATCGGTCCTCTCCTTTCTCCGGCGCCTCTGTCCCGGATCCCGAGCGGCGCCCGAGTGTACCCGTCGGCTCCGCGCGCCGCAACCCCGCCCGGGTGCTGTCCTGCCGCCGTCCGTCTTGACGCGCCCGACCGGAGTTGATACACTCCGCCCCGCCCAATCGCAATGAAGGAGGGGCCATGGCCGACGTGCGGGCGCGCAAGGGCGAGTGCATCCGGGTCTCCGTGCCCGGCCGGATCTGCATGCACGGCGAGCACCAGGACTTCCTCGGCCTCAGCGTGATCGCCATGGCCATCGACCTCCACTTCACGATGAAGGCATGGCCGCGCGACGACGGCCGGTTCGTCGTCCACATGCCCGACCTCGACGAGACAGACGAGTTCGTGCCGTCCCGGGAGCTCGGCTACCGCTCGGGGCGCGACTACCTGCCCGCCGGGGTGAATGTGCTCAAGCGGCGGGGCCTCGCGTTCGACCGCGGCTACGACTTCGTGTTCACCAGCACGATCCCGATCAACGCGGGGGTGTCGAGTTCGTCGGCGATGTGCGTCGGCTGGATCAAGATGCTGCTCGCCCTGGCGGGCGATCCGACGGCCCACGACCCGACCGAGGTGGCCCGGCTCGCGCACCAGACCGAGGTGCTCGAGTTCGACGAGCCGGGCGGCACGATGGACCACTACACCACGTCCATCGGCGGCCTGCTCTACATCGACTGCCTCAACCCGATCGACGTCGAGGTCCACCCGATCGAGACCGAAATCCGCGGGTTCGTGCTCGGCGACACGCAGGAGAACAAGGACACGAAGGGCACGCTCCGGGCGTCGCGCCAGGCGCTGGAGGCCGGCATCGCCGAACTCGAAAAACGCATCCCGGACTTCTCGCTGAAGACGACGCCGACCGAGACCATCCTCGCCGAGCTGCCCGAGCTCCCCGCCGAGATGGCCGAGAAGCTCCGGGCGAACGTGATCAACCGCGACCTCTGCCAGGAGGCGCGGTGGATGCTGGAGAGCGGCGACGTCGACGACGCCCGGTTCGGCGAGATGCTCCACGAGCACCACGCCCAGCTCCGTGACCGGCTGGGCATCTCGACACCGAAGCTGGAAGAACTGATCGCGGCGTGCCGCGGGGCGGGCGCCCTGGGCGGCAAGCTGAACGGGAGCGGCGGCGGCGGGACCATGATCGCCTACGCACCCGACTGCGCCGAAGCCGCCGCCGCCGCCGTCGACCAGCACGGCGGCCGCGGATACGTCGTGAACGAGTCAACCGGAGCCACCATCGAACACCAGGCGGAGGAATCATGAAAGCGGTCATACTCGCCGCCGGCAAGGGCACCCGGATGCGAGGGCTCTCGCACAGCATGCCGAAGCCCATGCTCCCCGTCGCCAATCGGCCCATGGTCTCCGTCATTCTCTCCCGCCTGCGCACCATGGACGTCGACGAGGTCGCGCTGGTCATCGGCTACAAGGGCGAGAAGGTCAAGGAGCAACTCGGCGACGGCGGCCGGTTCGGGCTCCGCATCACGTACGTGTGGCAGGAAGAGCAGCTCGGCACCGCGCACGCCGCGCTCCTCTGCGAGGACTTCATTGCCGACGACCCGTTTGTCCTCATCTTCGGCGACATCCTCACACGCTCCGACAACTACCCGGCCATGGCCGAACGGTTCCGGCAGGAGGGCGTCGACGGCGTGCTCACCGTCTTCCCCGTCGAGGACCCGAGCAACGGCGCGGCCGTCGAAGTCGAGGCCGGGCGGGTCAAGCAGATCGTCGAGAAGCCGGAGCCGGGGACCGTGCAGAACGCCTACAACAACGCCGGCATCTTCGTCTGGCCGGCCGAGATCCTCGACGAGATCCGCGACCTCGAGCTCTCGCCGCGCGGCGAGTACGAGTTCACCGACGGCATCCTCCGCTACATGGACAAGGGCAAGCACGTCGCCGCACTCGAGCTCCAGGGCTACTGGGAGAACATCACCGATCCCGAGTCGTCCATCCGGATGAACCAGCACCTCCTCACCGAGCTCCTGCCGCCCGAAAGGCAAGAGGTCGACGACGGCGCGGAGGTCGATGATCGCGCGGAGATCACCAGCTCGCACGTGGCGGCCGGGGCGAGCATCGGCAAGGGAGCGCGGATCGAAGAATGCGAGATCGGCGCCGGGGCCGACGTGGGGGCGAACGTCACGGCGCGGGCCGTCGAGATCGGCGAAGGGGCGCGGGTCGGCGCCGGCTGCCGGCTGGGCCCGCACGTCTCCGTCGGCAGCGGCGCCGCCATCGGGCCCGGCTGCGCCGTCGGCCCCAACGCCAGCCTCGGGGCGAACGTCGTGGTCGGCGAGCGGACCACGGTGACCTCGACGATCCTGCTCGACGGGGTGGAGGTCGGCCCCGGCAGCTCGATCGTCCACGCCATGGTCGACTACGGCGCCCGGATCGGCGACGGCGAGAACATCGCCGGCGGCCCCGAACACGCCGTCGAACGACTCAACCAGTAGGCCGCTTTCCGGATGAATCAGCCCGAACAGCCAGGCGGGTCCGGCGCGCCGGCGGGCGATTGGCGCCGCGAGATGGCGGAAAGCGTCACCTCGCTCGATCAGCTCGCCGAGCGGTTCCCGCGGTTCACCGTCACCGATGCTCTGCGCCGCACTGCCGACCGGTACCCGTTTCGCGTCACCCCACACTACGTCTCGCTGATCCGCGCGCCCTCGTATGAGGACCCGATCTTCCGCCAGTGTGTGCCGGACCCGGCCGAGCTGGACGCGGGCGGCGTGGCCGCCGACGAACTCCGCGAGCTCTCGGACTACTCGCCCGTCCCCGGCCTGGTCCACCGCTACCGCGACCGCGTGGTCGTGCTGGCGACCTCGACCTGCCCGGTCTACTGCCGCCACTGCACGCGGAAGCGGCTCGTCGGCCGGCCCCAGTTCCAGGTCAGCCCGACCGAGGTCGACGACCAGGTCCGCTACGTCCGCGAACACCCCGGGGTGAAGGACGTCATCCTCTCCGGCGGCGACCCGCTCACCCTCAGGAACGAGCACCTGGAGGACCTCGTCGCCCGGTTCCGCTCCGTCCCGTCGGTCGAGATCATCCGGATCGGCACCCGGGCGCCGGTCGTCCTGCCGGCGCGGATCGACGC